>CAJBPB010000092.1 GCA_903957365.1 uncultured Bacteroidota bacterium | reverse complement strand
TTTGTGGGGAGTTTCTTTAACTTGCTGATCCTGATACTTTCTGATTACCATTTCTGTATGAATTATGATGATTATATTTTGTAAGTGAATATTCGCTCACAAAGATAATACATTTGTGACAGAAAAAGCAAAAAAAAAATTAATTAAATAAAATGGTCTTTGCAGCAGACAATAAGACTGCAGGATCTGGTTTATAGGATAATTTGGGAGGCCTTTCAGTGATGAGTGCCAAATGCAATTTCTTTTGAAAAGTTCCTTTGAGTATTGGTACGTACAGTTGTATATGTTTATGTATTTATACTTCACGCTGTTATTTCAACCTGCCTGTTCACGTGATTTACTGTTATTTCAAACTTCTATTATCAACACTTTCATGAGGTTCAGATAACAATATTTTTTTAAAACACTATGCCAGAATGGTTAAATATTTCAACCATTATGATTGAATAAAAATACTTTTATTACCTTAACGCCCTAATTCCTGATACACCAAAATAGTATGGAGAAAAATATTCAATTCGAATTAAATGGTAAAAAGGTTGAGATAATCTTAGACCAGGAACAGTCACTCCTTTGGGCACTTCGAACGCATTTTGAACTGACCGGTACCAAATACGGATGCGGACTTGGCTTTTGCGGCGCATGCACCGTATTAATTGACAATGAACCTGTTAGGTCTTGTGCAATTTATATGGCTGATGTCGAAGGTAAAAAAATCACAACCATCGAAGGCCTCGGAACGAACGGCAAACTTCACCCGATACAACAGGCATTTGTCGATCATGATGCAATGCAATGCGGCTACTGCACTCCGGGAATGATAATGAATGCTGTTAGTTTACTGAACAAAAATCCTGATCCCACACGCCTTCAGATTATCGAAGGCATGAACGACAACTACTGCAGATGCGGGGCACACAATCAGATTGTTGATGCGGTTGAATCTGCCGCAAAAGCCATAAAACAATAAGCCCAAAATATTAGTCACGTTATTCCATTAAAAAATCATCGAAATGAACGAATACGAAATATATCCTGAGAAACAGTCACTGGAAATCGAAAAATCCGGATTACAGAGAAGAGACTTTTTAAAGCTTACGGGAGCTGGTCTGGGAGGATTGTTTATTTTTTTCCGGGCAGGCTCTTTTAATTTGCTGGCTGCTCCTGCTGACCAGAACAGAAGCCTCCCTTCCGATTACAACGCTTTCCTTCAGATAGATGAAAACGGAATGGTTTCATGTTTCACAGGTAAAATTGAAATGGGACAGGGAATTATTACTTCACTTGCCCAGATGCTGGCCGATGAACTGGATGTATCATTCGACAAAGTGAAAATGGTGATGGGCGACACAGACCTCTGCCCTTATGATGCAGGTACCTGGGGATCATTGTCAATACGGGTTTTTGGCCCTTCCATGCTTGCCGCAGCAGCAGAAGCAAGAACCGTTTTACTGTCACTTGCCGCTGAAAAACTGAGAACCACCACCGACCAGTTAGACGCAAGTGATGGTATCATTTTTATGAAAAACCAGAAAGAAACAAAGGTTGGTTATGGCGAACTGACAAAAGGAAAAAGGATTGAAAAAGTGCTTGATAATGAGGTTGTAACCAAAGACTATTCCGAGTATAAAATAATGGGTAAATCGCTCATGCGATCGGATGCGGTCAGCAAAGTGAAAGGGGAAGCCTTGTTTGCCGGTGATTATAAACTACCCGGAATGCTTTATGCCAAAATACTTCGGCCGCCGTCACATGGTGCAACGCTGGTTTCGAAAGACACCTCTGAAGCAAAAAAAATTCCTGGTGTCATTGTCATTGAAGAAAAGAATATTACAGCCGTTCTGCACGAAGATCCGGAAAAAGCAGAAAAAGCGCTTCGTTTGATCAAAACAGAATACACCTTTGACGAAAAGCAGGTAGATGACAAGTCTATATTCGATTATCTGCTGAATTCGGACGTTGAAGAAAGGATAAACAATGAAGAAGGCAATGTTACCGCTGGAAGAAATGCCTCAAAAACAGTCATCGAAAGTACATTTTACAATAGTTATGTGGCACATTCCCCCATCGAAACACATACCGCGCTTGCCTATCTTGAAGGGGATAAAATTATTGCCATTGTCTCAACACAATCGCCTTATGGTGTACAGGAAATGATCGCCCGTGAACTGGAATTGCCGCTTGAGAAAGTAAGAATCATTACTCCTTTTGTCGGAGGGGCATTCGGTGGCAAAGCACCGGCTCAACAGGCGCTCGAAGCATCACGGCTGACCAGGCTTTGCAACAGGCCTGTGATGGTTCACTGGACCAGAGAAGAAGAATTCTTTTATGACACTTTCAGACCGGCTGCTGTCGTTAAAATTAGTTCTGGTATTGATGACCAGGCAAAACTATCCATGTGGGATTTCAAAGTTTATTATGCTGGCGCAAGAGGATCAGATACAATATATGATGTGCCTGACAGGCGGACCGCAACCTATTCGGCGCGGAACGTTCATCCGTTCAGCACAGGTGCATGGCGTGCTCCCGGCAACAATACCAATACTTTCGCCCGAGAATCGCAGATTGATATGATGGCGGCAAAAGCCGGAATCGATGCACTCGAATTCAGGCTTAAAAATCTGAAAGATGAAAAAATGATTGCTGTGTTAAAGGCGGTTGCTGAACTGTTTGGCTGGACACCGGCAAAATCACCTGACGGAAGAGGATATGGCATTGCCTGTGGAATTGATGCTGGAAGTTATGTTGCCCATATGGCAGAAGTAAAAGTGGACCGTAAAACAGGGCATGTTGAAGTAGTGCGTGTGGCCTGTGCACAGGATATGGGTTTTTGCGTGAATCCGCACGGTTCAAAAATGCAGATTGAAGGATGTATCATGATGGGACTTGGTTATACTTTAACCGAACAGGTTGATTTTACCGGGGGCGACATCAAAACTTCCAATTATGGGACATACAAAATTCCGCAATTCACATGGCTGCCAAAAATGCAGACTTTTATCCTCGACAAAAAAGAGCCGATGCAGGGAGGTGGCGAACCAGCCATTATCTGCATGGGAGGTGTGATTGCCAATGCCATATTCGATGCGACTGGAGCCCGGTTATATCAGCTTCCGATGACACCTGAAAGAGTACTTGAAGCCATTTCGAAAGTATAGAAGTGTCTGTCAATTAAGCTCACTCTCATAATCAGGGTTGAGAAAACAATGCTCGAATACAATGTTAGAACAGTAAAAGTTTTCTAAACAAATATTTAAAATCTTTGAGGTGCGAAAGCCCCGGGGATTTTTTATTTATAAAAAGACACTCAAAATCACAATCGGTCAGTGGTTTATACTGTAATCTATAACCGATACCACTCTATTCGATTCCTTATTTATTTCAGATGACAATGATATTCCTTAACCAAACAATCATTAGAGTTACAATTGTAATGCATTTTCAAGCTGAGCCTGCTATTGAATGTTTATCATTATTGACCTGAAAATCAATTACAAAATACATATTATCAGTTTTTTAAATTATCAATTTGTATTTTGTTAAAGACATTACTATCTTTAAAAAATATTTTGCAAAATTCATCTTGTTATTTCCTCAGCTTGTTTGTCAGCATTGCAATCATGATAAAAGGATCAAAACAAATATTTTTAGCAGTAAACAATCTGGTATCAGTTGTCAGATTGATTGATGAAATTCCTTCCCGGTTTCGGAATGAAACGAACACGCAATTAAATCAGGTTAGCATATATTTACAATTTAAATCAGCCTAAGGAAGCTGATGAGTTTTAATTTTATTCAAATTCCATGAAAATTGTTTTTAGTCTTTTGCCCGTTTTACTTTTTCTGGTCAGTTTATTTTTGCTTGACAGTTTCAAATTAGTGAGGATTAAAACATTGATATTGTGTTTAATATGGGGCATGGCTTCAGCAGCATCAGCCTATTATGTGAACACTTTTCTGACAGACAAATTATCACTCAACTTCAATCATTTCAGCAGATACCTGGCGCCGCTGGTTGAAGAGTCATTGAAAATATTGTTGATTATTTACCTCATCAGCCGACAAAAAATTGGTTTTTCAATTGATGCCGCCATTTATGGATTTGCCGCAGGCACAGGTTTTGCTTTGGTCGAAAATCTGGTATTTCTGAACAGACTGGGGACTGAATCACAGATGGCGATCTGGATTTTAAGAGGTTTTGGAACGGCCCTGATGCATGGTGGCTGCAGTGCGATTATTGCCATGTTACTGATAGATGGAATTCAACGGGAGAAATCATTGCTATTCAGTATATTTCAGGGATTACTCGTGGGCTATTTACTTCACAGTGCTTTCAATCACTTTTTCCTTAATCCGTATCTGCAAACAGTTATTATCTTTACCATATTACCGGTCGTTTTCATCATCGTATTTCAGAAAAGTACAAATATGTTGCAAAACTGGCTCGAAATTGAATTCAGTAATGAAGTTGAAATGTTGAGGATGATCAAACAGGGAAAGTTTTCAGGAACCAAGGCCGGGGCCTATCTTGTTTCACTTAAAAAGCATTTCGATCCTGAAATGATTTTTGATCTTTATTGCTATATCAGTCTTTATATGGAACTGTCAATCAAGGCTAAACGCAATATGATGCTCAAAGAAAATGGTTTTCAAATCATTCAGGAAGACGATATTATTGAGAAACTGAATGAATTGAAACAGCTTCGGAAGCAAATCGGTAAAGTTGGTGAACTGGCGATGCAACCGCTTATCCGCATGAAACACCGCGAACTTTGGAAACTTAACCAACTTCGGAATTAATTTAATTATATATCCAACTTTTCAGTCAACAAAAATGTATTTCATGAAAAATGATGAAAACATAACAAAAAGTAAATTGCAGAATGACAACAAAGAGCAAAAGATTGCAGCTGAAGATCACGCAATAATTAACCGTGTACTTTACGAATCGACTGAAGCGTATCGCTTGCTCGTTGCAAAATATCAGATACCTGTTTATAATCTCTTACTGCGGATGGTGCATGATCGTGATGACGCAAAAGAGCTGACACAGGAGGTTTTTGTAAAAGCATATGAAGCACTTCCTTCGTTTCGTTTCGAATATCGCTTCTTTAGCTGGTTATATCGGATTGCAATAAATCTGGCACTTAGCCACATAAAAAAACAAAGGCAATATGTTGGTCTCGAACAGATTAAAAATTTTGCTGAAGAAACAAATGAAAAAGACACAGAAAATGAAAATCATCTGAAAATGGCTGTTGAAAAACTTAAAGACAAGTATAAGACTGTTATAGTGCTGAAATATTATCAGCAACTTTCGTACAAAGAGGTAGCTGTTGTGCTTGATATCTCTGAAAAAAAAGTCAGGTCACGCTTATATGATGCCAGAATGCAGATTAAAGAGATGCTGGAAACAAGCAGTTATTATTTAAAACAACAAGCATAATTAAATTCAAATAATTCAAAATGCAATGTGGTTCACCAGAAGAAAAATAAACCGGCTTAAAGAAGCCAGAATAAATGGCAGTATCACGCCGGAAGAAGAACAAAGACTGAACAATATGCTCGAAGGCAAAGAAGCAGAACGTGCTGAATTATTGCTTCTTACCGAGATTGAAAACCGGTTGAAACAAACGGGATTCACCGAGGAACAGATTAATATTCAGGACAACGTTATGCAAGATATTGCAGCAAAGAAACGGGTTCTCAATTTGAGCAAAAGTGATCCTGTTTTCTTTGAAAATTATTTCCTCAATCCTATCCCGATGCGATTCGCGGTTATTCTGCTCGTGGGCCTTCTCATCGGATCTGTTTCTTCATACATGATTTTTTCTGACAACAGCGGCACAAACAATACGATGCTGACAGGAAGTCTTTCAGCAACACCCGAACAGGAAATGTCATTTTCCAAAGAAAATATCAGTATCAAGATGATACCTTATCAGATTGGTACTATGCATTATCTTAATTTTATCAGCAATACGCGAAATGAAGTTCAAATGGAAGTAACTTTCAATGATGCCGATTTCTCCTTAAAAAAGTCGGATTATATCAACGCCGGTGGCAGTATGAATACCAATCTGAATACAGGTTCGGTTGTCTTCACTGTTAACGGACAAACATCTTTCCAGATAATACTTGAAAAAATGCTGGATCAAAAAGCCACTGTAACGATCAATGGTTCGCAAAATCAATCTGTTTTATTCAGAAAAGAACTTTTTATTGATTAAAAACCAACTTTTTGCCTTATACATTATAATTTAGCTAACAAATAGATTAATAGAATAAACTTAGAATCAAAACCATGAAAAAGTTCACCTTACTCCAGACCAGCCTTGTAGCAATACTTACACTCATAATAGGCTTACTCATCGGGATTTCAATCAACAGTTTTACCCCTTCGGGAGATGAAATTGCCGGATCAATTGGTAAAGTTGACAGATACAGAAATGTCAGGGTTACCGAAAACGATATCCTATTGCGCAATGAATTGATTGAAGATACAGCCAAACGCGCACAATTTGAAAAGTACCTCTTGTATTATTACTACAAATCAATAAAAACCTCTGCCGATGTTGATCTGGTTCTGACCAAAACAAAGGGAGTCATTGACTTTTCAAAATACTATTATCCGTATGCTGACGCACTTGGTAATTTTGAAGTTTATCTTGAATCAGCCCGTGCCGATATGCTGATGGCGATCAATCTGCTCATGACGCTGGATGAAAACGATGATTTTCCGGTGATAAACTACCTGAACCAGGCACAGAATGCAGTTTCCCGCATCCGGAATCATGATGCCATCCTAGTGAATTATATGGATGCCATTGCGTCATTTGTCAATGTGCACCCTGAACTTTCTGAAGCTGACCTGAAACAACTGAAAGATGCGCATGACATTCTTGCATTAAATGCTTTTCAATCAGCTTTAATTGCCCAAAATAAACCCGTCTTGAAATACCTTGACAATAAAAAAATGATGAACAACAAAGACGGAATCAAAGGATTGGTTGCTGAAGCAAATTATAATGCAAATTTTCAGAATCAGGTAAACCAGGATGTTGAATCAATTAAAAATTTCGTTATTAATTCGGAAAACACAATTGGCACGGCAGCAGATTTCAATTCTCAATCCTTATCATCCTCACTTGTCAGTAGTATGCAGACGTTAAACTCTTTGTATCTTTCTCAACAGCTGAATGTGTTATATATATCCAGCCAGCAAACACTCAATAGTGGTGTCCTTCTGTGTTCTGATAATTTATCTGTTGAAAACAGGTTAATGTCAGATATTTTGAGCAGTGAATCAGGCATTGGTTCAGAGTTAAACCTATCAGCAATTCTCACAAACTAATTTTGTTCGGATCAGTGGAGGAACATTAAATCAGGCTCATCAATATTTGTAAACGGTTTGATTGTGTTTTCAACTGGTAAATCCTTTGATTCATCTAATAGAATATTAACCGGAAAAAAATGAAATCGATTCTTTACGGTAAGCTAGGAATGCTGCTTCTCTTTTGCGGAGCAGCATCTTTGCTTTATGGTCAAAAAATTAACCGTTTCAAAACCAATGAAATGGAATTAATTTATTTCGGTAACCGGTATTCTTATCTGATGCCCCATGTTGCCCGAACCTTTCACAATGCGCTTGAATTTCAAAAAAAACATTGGGATTATCCGCACAAGAATACCTATGTGATGCTTACCGATTTTGAAGACGATGGCCATGGCGGGGCAATGGTTTCGCCTTACAATATGATTATTTTAGGCATTTCACCTTTCAACTTTGCATTCAGTATCACGCCATCAAACGAACGGTTTCAGTGGTTATTCGCCCATGAACTTACCCATATCACGGTTGCAGATAAAGCAAACAATACAGATTTATTCTGGAGGAAAGTAATGTTTGGCAAAGTGCGCCGCGATGAGAAAATGCCATTAACCGCTTTCTGGAGCTATCTCACAACCCCGCGGTGGTATGCGCCACGGTGGTACCATGAAGGTATCGCCTGTTATCTTGAAACCTGGACTTCAGGTGGTATCGGAAGGTCGCTCGGGCCTTATGATGAAATGTATTTCAGAAGTATTGTTAACGAAAATGAACGGATTTATTCAGTTGTTGGACTCGATACCGAAGGTTCATCGATCGATTTTCAGGTAGGCGCCAATTCGTATCTTTACGGAGCACGTTTTATTACATATCTGGCGCAGGCTTATGGTGACGACAGGGTAAAAACACTTTATTCGCGCACCGACGACAGTAAAGCGTTTTATGCCAACCAGTTCAAAAAAGTATATGGCAAAACTGTGCAGGAAGCATGGAACGAATGGACAGACTTTGAAAAAGATTTTCAGACGAAAAACCTTGAATCTATAAAAGCCTATCCGCTCACCGCCTTTCGTCCGCTAACGAAGGAACCGCTCGGGAGTTTTTCCAATATTGGCTATGATGCCGCCGAACAAAAGATTTATGCCGCGATAAACCATCCCGGAGATATTTCCCACATCGCAGAACTGGATCTGAAAACTGGTGATGTAAAAAAAATAGCAGTATTAGATTCGCCCATATTGTACTCAGTGACTTTTCTGGCATACGATCCACAAAAAAAACAGATATTCACCAGTGAAAACAACACAAAATACCGTAGTCTGGTGAAGATTGATGTTGCAACAGGTAAAAAAGAGACACTGATCGAAATGTCCAGAACAGGTAATTTAGTTTTCAACACTGCTGACCGGTCTTTATGGGGTGTCAGGCACGACAATGGATTTGCCAGCATTGTAAAAATCCCGGAACCATATACCGAAATCGTCCCGATGTATTCTGCTGAGTTTGGCCGTTCATTGCTCGATCTGTCTGTTTCGCATGACGGAACCCTTCTTAGCGCTACGCTTACGGGTATCCGGGGCGAACAATCTGTCATTCTGTTCAAAATCAGTGATCTTGAAATTGGGGTAAAAGATTTCGAAACGGTTTTAAAATCGGAAGACAATACACTTACACAATTCCGTTTTTCAAATGACGACCAATATCTTATCGGATCATCCTATTACACAGGGGTTTCCAACATCTGGAGAATCTCGCTTGCTGACAAAGCTTTTGAGCTTCTTTCGAATGATGAAAGCGGAATATTCATGCCTCAGCAGATTAATGATGATTCGTTGTTTGTTATCAAATTCTTCAGGAATGGCATGCTTCCCGGGATAATCCCTATCAAGGTATTACAGGATGCCAACTCCATCAACTTTTTGGGCAATCAGGTGATTGAAAAAAATCCACAGGTGGTTGAATATTCGCTTCCGGCCGCTTCAGGCATTAATATCGATTCCTTAAAAACAGGAGAAGCACCTTATATTCCAATCAAAAATATGTCACTCACAGGCGCGCATCCTGATATCGCCGGATATAAGGAAACCATTGCGGTGGGTTACAGACTGAACTGGCGCGACAGGGTAGGATTATCGAATCTGAGTGTTTTTCTGGCAGGCTCACCCTGGAGTACCTATCCGGATAAGCAGAAATTTCACGGACAGATTCAATGGGATTACTGGCTCTGGAGCTTCAACGCATCATACAATAAAACAGACTTTTACGATCTTTTTGGCCCAACCAAACGAAGCCGGGCAGGTTATTCACTAGGATTAAACTACAATAAAACAGACACAAAAAAAACACCCTTTAAGTGGCATTATGGTTTCGGACTGACACATTATGGTGATCTTGAAGTATTGCCACAATTCCAGAATATTGCCTCCCCCATTACCAACTTTCAGAGTATCAATGCGGAGATAGGTACTTCAAAATTAAGAAAGACACTCGGAGGTGTGGAAGACGAAAAAGGCTATTCATGGAATCTAACGGGATATAGCTATGTAGCTTCCGGAAGACTTTATCCTTCCATCATTTCGGAACAGCATTTTGGCGTACTCATTCCTGGTATTCGTAACACCAGTTTCTGGATTCGGAATAGTGTCGGGCAGTCATTTGGTGACCGGGAGTCCTCCTTCTCAAAGTTCTATTTTGGCGGCTTCAGGAACAATTATGTTGACTGGCAACCGGCAGATCAATACCGGAAGGTTCTTGCTTTTCCGGGTGTCGGGATTGATGCCATCGAAGGCCATAATTTCGTAAAAACAATGGGTGAGTTAAATCTGAAACCCATCAGACTGAGAAATGTTGGTACTACCTGGTTATATCCGACCTATATAAAGAGTTCAGTTTTCGGTACACACCTGCTTGTTAATCCAAATTACAGCAAAGAAATGCGTAATGTTTTCGATGCCGGTGTTCAGATCGATCTGGAGCTTGTGTTATTCTCTTATCTTAAAACGACGTGGTCAGCTGGTTATGCACGCAAATTTGAGTCATCGTTCGCACCATCAGAACAATGGATGTTTTCGGTAAAATTACTGGGAAATTAAGAAATTGTCTAAAATTTATCCTTTGGCATTTTTTTGTGAATTAAGCCCTCATACTTCGTTAAAATCTCCGTCAATAGCGCTGCTATTAACGTCAATTTTGCCTCGTCTGAAGACTTAATTCTTCAAAAAACTACTCAAAAATAAAATCTAGACAGTTTCTAAGAAATTGTCTAAAATTTATCCTATGGCATTTTTTTGTGAATTAAGCCTCCACTGCTGCCGCACTTGACAGGTTGCATAGGTATGGTGCATTTTTCTTTATGCCGTCATGGGATTTATTTGTATCTGTCCGCCTATTGCTCTTAATACTTTCATAATTGTCTCAAACTGAGGTTTAGATCCATCCGATAAAGCTTTGTATAAACTTGGTCTGCTTAATCCGGTTTCCTGAGCAATTTTTGTCATACCAATTGATTTTGCAATATGTCCGATTGCTGCAATTACATCGGAATCATTTCCTTCTGCTAAAACAGCATTAAGATATTCCGCAATCATTTCGTTACTATCTAAATAATCCGCTATATCAAATTTTGAAGTTTCCATTTCTATACTATTTTAATTCGTTTTAAAATTTCTTTTGCCTTTTCAATGTCTCCCTGCTGGGTTGACTTATCTCCACCAATAAGTAGAATAATGATTTTTCCGTCCGATTCTTTAAAATATACTCTGTATCCTTTAGCGTAGTCAATTTTTAGTTCCCGAATCCCATTTCCAACAGGTTCACAATCACCAAAGTGCTCATCGTTCTCAATCTTTTGAATACGAAACAATATTTTGGCTTTAGCTCTTAAATCTTTTAGTTTTCTTAGCCATTTGTCAAAATCGTGAGTTTTCTCAATTATGTACATTTTTGACGTGTATTCATTTGGATACAAAATTACACAATCTTTACCAATCGTGAAAGGTTTAATTCAAAATATTTCAGAAAAATTCATGACACCTAAAACATTAAGCATGTGTTTTTTAAAATGCAGAATAAGGTGTTGGCGGTATGAAAAGTTGCCGATTACAGGCGGTTTCTTGTCAAGACGAAAGACGGCCTTAACGGAAAGATGCACGCCGAAAACTAGGTCAGTTACTATGGACTATAACGGGCAGCATATGCTTTGTGGCAGACTATCAAAGATAATTTTTTCTGCCCACAATGATTAATATTTGAAACCAAATTATTCATATTCAGACTGAAACCCACCAGAAAGTATTATGTATTGTTGCCGACCGTACTTATTATCTTGTCAACTGATAATCACTGATTAGAAGTCCGGGAGAAAGATTCAGTCTTTCCGTCAATTTGCGAATCATGTCAACAGTCAGCTTTCGTTTACGGTTCAGAATTTCTGAGACTCTGCTTTTACCACCAATTTCATTTATTAAATCAATCTGTTTTAGTTGCATTTCTTCCATCCTGATTTTTATGGCTTCTATAGGGTCTGGAGCTTCAATTGGATAATGTTTCTTTTCGTAGTCGTCAATCATTAGTCCAAGAATATCAGCTTCGTCACTTTCCGGGGTTCCAATAGCAGCATCAAAAATAACATCCAGTCTTTTTAAAGCTTGCTGATAATCAGAATCTGTTTTTATAAGTTTAATATTCATGTCCGTATATTTAGATCGTGTTAGCATTTATTTTATCATATTCTGAATGAGTTCCAATAAATCGAATAAAAACCCACTGTTTCTCGAAGTTAAATTTTGTCACCAGTCTATATGTATTTCCTTTAATGTTGAAAACTATTCTGTTATCCTTTAGAATACTAACATTTGCATAAGTCTGTCTGACATCATTTGGCGTTTTCCAAGTAGAATTCATTGTAGTGTTAAACCATGTTTTCAAATATTGTTCTGAATCTGGACACACTAACCAGAACTCTCTTGATGTACTCTTAGCAAATATTCTCTCCATTGTGTCAAGTTCTGCTGCAAAGATAATACAAATTCGCAAATTGGGAACTTTATTGTTATTGATTTATTTCTTTAGTGTTCTGACTAACATCAATTTTCCGCATTCATAATCAGCGAGTTACTAAATCCTAATTCTTCCGGTTTGAATTCAAATTTACTAATTTGTTTTTGAATTCCTTTCATAACATGTTTGTTTTTCAACCAAGCCTAAACACAACCAAAACCCAATCCAATTTCCATATAAATTATAGGGTACGGATTTCGTTCAACCGGGGCTTCACCCAATTGCATTCCGGAGGGTTGTACCGGCCATATGAAGCACTTCTAATTATTGGCAGACGTAAATTTCATATAGTCTAGTTTTTAGTTGTATGAGCTTTTTTATATTCATTAAATTCTTCTTGAGTCATAAAGTTTGTTCCTTGGCCTAAAACAAAATACCATTTCCCGTTATCTTTAATGTAAGTCTCGGCTCTAATCACTTTAAAATGTAAATCTCCGTCAGGTGTTGAAAAAACCACATCAGCAACTTTAGTTTTTATAGCAGTCTGACCATTGAAAATTCTGACCAATTCAGTACCGGGAACAGATACTACAGATTTAAAAGTCATACCGTTTCTGGCAAATTTTTGAAATTCTTCTTCAAGGCCGTAAGCTATTGTACCATCAGCACCAATGCT
>CAJBPB010000091.1 GCA_903957365.1 uncultured Bacteroidota bacterium | reverse complement strand
CAGACTTTCATCCAGGGTTCTCTGCCGTTTATCGTTGGGCGTATTCAGCACCTGAAACAATTGCGCGAGGTGCATGCCCAGGTCGGAGCCGTCGGTATTGGTTTTTTGATTCAGATAATCGAGAAAAATACTACGCTCAAAAATACCCGTATCATCAGCAAATAAACAGAATAGCAGACGAACGAGATAAATTTCGAGGTCGCGTCCGGTGTAACCGGCTTCCTTCAGGGCATCGTGCAACACGCCCATGTGGTAAGCTGCTTCGATGTTTACCGGGTCTTCTTCCTTGTAGCTTCTCTTTTGATAACCAGCGATAAAACCAAACAATTGCACATGACTGACCAGATCGGTCAGGGCAAAATCATAACGCTTGTTTTCGTCGAGATCGAAGAGCCGGAAATTGGCAAAATCGGAAACGAGAATATACTTGGGAAGCTCGGTTTCGGTAAGTCCGTGGGTATAGTCAATGGCTTGCTGATAGGCACGATCGAGGTTTTTACCACGGCTTTTCATTTCGATAAGCAGGGTTCCTTTCCACAGCAAATCGATGTAGCCATCGGCATCACCAAGTTTTTTCACACGGTGCTCGAAAGTAGCCACACGCCGGTTGCTAATGCCAAATATGTTGAAAAATTCGATCAGGAATTGTTTGGCGTCCGCCTCTTCGTTAAAAGCATCTTCCCATTCTTTCGAGAAGCGGACCGCACGTTCTTTCACTTCATTCCAACCCAGAGCCATTTTGATTTTTGATGCAAGTTACATAAAAGTGAAATTGAACCGGTTCAATATTTGGAGAAATGCTTCTTTAGCCAACAATAAGGTTTCAATGACAATGAAAAATGAAATAATTGTCAAATTACTTTCTTCAAACCCAATTGAAACAATGCAGAAAAATGACCGGGATTACTTGCCCAGATTGAAAGTCAAACCTCCGCCAAAAACCCACTGATACATTGTTGAATAGGTACTCACTCCTGCACCGGCTCCACCTGTTCCAAAGTAAAGTCCGCCGCCAACCGACTGCACTGCTGAGAGCAAATCAATCTGGAGTTTCAATCCTACTTTTTCAGTCGCCCAGATGTTTGTCCCAACCTTCAGCCCCCAGGCAAACTTGGTTGCTGAGTCATCATTGCCTGCTTCGGCATTTTGAATATTGATAATTACCGCTCCCAGACTGGCGCCTGCATAAGGTTCCACTTTGCCACCGGTTTGAAAGTAATTGCTTCCACCAATTAAAATATAATTCATGGCGAGATCAAAAGTCTTGTATTTCTCACCATTGTAATAGTATCTCATTGGTGCGCTGGCATCACGGCGCAGGTATTTGAGTTCAATGCCCTTGGTGGGTGCAGGCATAAATTCGAGACCGATTCCCCATTGAAATCCACCATCAATTTGCCCATCATAATAACTGCTGGGGTCATAATATGAATCTACATTGTCATCCAGAACATAGGCGGTATATGCGTTCAACCGGATGTCCTGTGCTGTTGCCATGCCTGTGATACCGGCGATGAAAACAATGCCGAGTAAAATTTTCTTCATTTGGATTAGGTTTATTTTCATGTTGTTTAGTTTTATACAGCTAAATTATAAAATAATCTTTCGATTTGCGAAT
>CAJBPB010000090.1 GCA_903957365.1 uncultured Bacteroidota bacterium | reverse complement strand
ATCGTAATTATTATCATCACCGGATTGTTTTTTGTGCAGCAATTCGGAACTTCATTTGTTGGGACAGCATTTGGCCCGATCATGTTGGTTTGGTTCTCCACTCTGGGAATACTGGGATTTTCAAATTTGCTTGAATTTCCTTCAGTTTTGAAGGCATTTAACCCCTATTACGCATATTATTTATTGGCAGAATATCCGAGCGGTTTGTTACTTTTAGGTGCTGTTTTTCTTGCAACAACAGGAGCCGAAGCATTATATACTGACCTTGGACATTGTGGTCTGAAAAATATCCGGACAACGTGGGGTTTTGTGAAATTGATGCTCATACTTAATTATCTGGGTCAGGGAGCCTGGGTATTAAACCAATTATCGGGATTAACGATTGATATAAATCCATTTTACGCAGTGATGCCGCAGTGGTTTTTACCATTTGGGATTATTCTCGCCACTACAGCCGCCGTTGTTGCAAGCCAGGCATTAATCACCGGATCCTTTACCTTAATCAGTGAGGCAATTTCTTTGAATTTCTGGCCTAAGATCAGAATCAAATATCCTTCACATGCCAAAGGACAAATGTATATACCAACCATTAACTGGTTACTGTTTGTGTTTTGTGTGTTTGTGATATTGTTGTTTCAAAGTTCGGCCAATATGGAGGCTGCTTATGGTCTTTCTATCACCATAACCATGCTGATGACCACTGTTTTAATGATATTTTATTTGCGTTCGAGAAGATTTCCTCTTTTTATTGTAATTGTTTTTGCCGTAGTATATCTAACCATCGAAGGCGCGTTTTTGGCAGCTAATCTTGAAAAATTTGCCCATGGTGGCTGGTTTACAATTTTTGCCGCCTCGCTTATTTCACTTATCATGGTAATCATGCATCGTGGACGACAAATCAGGAACAGATATATTTCATTCCTTAAGATTGATAAATATTTGCCAATCATTTCCGATGTAAGTCAGGATATCACCATACCAAAATATTCGAGTAACCTCGTTTACACCACACATGCAGATAAACGCACTGATATTGAGGAAAAAACGATTTATTCAATTTTGAAGAGGCAGCCAAAAAGAGCTGATGTTTACTGGATTTTGCATGTTGATATCCTGGATGATCCTTCCACACTTGAGTATAAAGTCACAGAAATGTATCCGAACAGAATTTATCGTATCGATTTCTATCTGGGATTCAAAGTTCAGCCCAAGATTGCTGAATATTTCAGTCAGGTGCTGACCTGTATGCGTGATGAGGGAAAAATTGATCTCGTCAGTCCGCATCCTTCACTAACAAAGCATGGCATTCCAAGTGATTTCCGGTTTGTGCATCTTGACAGACGTGTTAACCACAATATCGAACTGCCACTGTTCGAGAAACTTTCAATCAATATTTATTACTACTTTAAACGAATTGGCATTGGCGATGTTACCGCCTACGGCCTCGATTCGAGCCTGGTGACTGTGGAGAAAATACCACTTACAATTCCTTCGAAATCAAAAACACCAATGATAAAAGTCAGGTTATAAATAGTCTGAATTTTACGTATTTCTGTTGACTATTGGATAATTACGTAGTTTACCTTATTTTTCCATCTCATTTGCAATTATACTTTTACAGCTGATTATCATTCGACAATCCAGTATCTTGCGTTATTACAAATAATTATTTAACGTATTACTGGTTTTATTGTATTGATAATTAAATGATTATAATTATTAATCGTGTAAAAATAACTCTAAATGAAATTTTCAATCAGTACCATACTACTTCTTCTGGTTTGTTCTCTTCTGCAAACGGAAGTGAAAGCCCAGAAAATGAAGGCCAAGGAGTTCTACGAACAAGGTAAAATTCAATATGATGAAGGAATCTATCCGAAAGCAATAGAATTGTTTTCAAAAGCTGTGAAAGATGATCCGAAATATGCGGATGCATGGAATAGTCTGGGAAACTCTTATTATTACAACAATCAATTCAAAGAAGCGATTGAAGCATTTGCCTCGCTTGAAAAAGTTGATCCTGCCTATTGGGCCTGGTTCCATTATTTATGCGGCCAGTCTTATGAAGCATTAAATAAACCAGATGAGGCAATCAATTCCTATAAATCATTTATATTAAAATATCCACAAACCCCCGACCGCATTTTATTTCATCATCAGGCAAAATTCAGAATCGCTGCCATGGAAGGTTCTAAGGAACTCATGAAACTGCCGGGTACTATGAAAGAACCTGTCAATCTGGGTTTGCCCATCAATAGTATCTCCGATGAATATATGCCTCAGATTACACCAACAGGATCGCGGTTATATTTTACCAGTGTCCGCAAAGGCGGTTTTGATGCACCTGATCCTGATAATCCGCTTTGGTTTGGTGAGGATTTATATTATGTTGATATGCAAGGAGATAAATGGGGAAATCCTGTATTATTACCCGAACCCATCAATTCGTATAAAAATGATGCAACTTCTACATTCAGTGGTGACGGACAAACCTTAATCTATGTAAAATGCGGACAGGAGGAAGGTATAGGAAGCTGTGATCTGTATATTTCCCAGTTGGAGGGTGATGTCTGGAGTAAGCCTGTTAATTTGGGAAATGTTGTTAATTCTGAGGATTGGGACTCTCAGCCTTCCATTTCAGCAGATGGTACCAGAATCATCTTCTCATCGGATCGCGATGGCGGATATGGTGGTTCAGATCTGTTTCTGATCGAGAAGAATCAATTCGGTGATTGGGGAGTACCTTCAAATCTCGGACCGATTATCAATACCCCTTTTACTGAAAAAAGTCCATATATCGCAGCGGATGGTAAAACCCTCTATTTCTCATCGTATGGTCATCCCGGATATGGGAAGGCCGATATTTATAAATCTGTTTTCGAAAACAATAAATGGAGCCAACCGGTAAATTTGGGACGGCCTTTGAATTCAGATGGTGACGATAACTATTTTACTATTTCCGCTTCTGGAAACAATGCCTATTTTGCTTCAACAAGAAGCGGAGGTAATGGCGAATACGATTTATATGAAATTGAAATTCCCGAATCGATGCGGCCGCAACCTACTGTGATTGTTTCAGGTATTGTAACCAATGCAAAAACCAATGAACCAACGGGTGCCTGGGTTTTGGTTGAGGATCTTGGTTCAGGTGAATTAATTGCGACAAATAAAAGTAATTCCAAAACAGGAGAATATCTGATCGTATTGCCTGCCGGACGAAATTATGGAGTTTCGGCCAATAAGGATGGTTTTTTCTTTTATTCACAAAACTTTGACCTGCCTGAAGAGGTTAAATATCAGGAGATTAAAAAGGATATTGCCTTGAAACCGATCGAAAAAGGAACAAAAGTCGTGCTGAATAATATTTTCTTCGAAACCGGAAAAGCCGAATTGAAACCGGAGAGTTATGTGGAACTTGCTAAAGCGGTTGATTTGCTTAGAAATAACAAGACCATGGTTGTCGAAATTGGCGGGCACACTGATAATGTAGGTTCGGATGATGCCAATATGAAACTTTCACATGCAAGAGCCCGATCCGTGCGCGATTATATGGTAAATGCAGGTATCGCATCCGAACGTATGCAAGCCAAAGGGTATGGAAAAACAGAACCTATTGCATCAAACGATACACCTGAAGGAAGACAAGCAAACAGAAGAACGGAATTCGTGATTTTGGAAAATTAATCTGGAAAAGAATTGGAAAAACCGGTGGGTGAAGTTTACTTATGGTAATCTCATCCACTGGTTTGTATTTCTGAATTCTGGTAAAACTGTGTAAAAGTAATAGTGGCAAAACAGGATTACCTTGAATTTCCTTTTTTACTCTTTGCAATTGTTAATAATTTTTCAGGTCACTATATTGGATAATTAACAGAATATCAACAATGTAATAAATTGTTTTGGTCTTCTGTTGTTCTCTTTGTTTCCATTTTATTCAAATAAGTCAGGAGGAATAAACCAAATTGAAAAAAATCAATTAGGAAATTGTCAAAAATTTATCCTTTGGCATTTTATCGTGAATTAAACTTTCATACTTTGTTAAAATCTCCGTCGATAGCGCAGCTATTAACGTCAATTTTGCCTTGTATGAGGTCTTAATTCTTCAAAAAACTACTCAAAAATAAAATCTGGATCGTTTCTAAGTTTATAATATTGTTTTAAAAAAAACTTCTTTTTAAAATTACCTGAATATTATTCTAAAAATAACGAATTTTGAAGGAAAAAATTAAATTGATTTGATTCTGTATTGAAAGTATTTTTACAGGAAAATTTCATGCATATTTACTAATTCTTATTTCTCACACGAATATCAGGTTACTTCTTAATTAATTTCTTAAAACTGAAAACCATGAAAGCATCCTTCATCATTCTGTTAATCGTTTTGGGCTTCTATCAGGCAGATGCCCAGATTGTTATTAACGAATATTCTGTTTCCAATCTTTCCTCCTTTCCCGACAACTATCAAAAATATGAAGATTGGTTTGAGTTGCGGAATACAGGCGATGAAGTGGTTAGTCTGGCAGGATATTACCTGAGTGATGATCCTGAAAATCCGATGAAATTTACCATCCCGGCAGGTATCAGCATGCAGCCGGGAAGTCACTACCGTGTCTGGGCTTCTGGCAGGGATGAAGTGATATTTAACCATCTGCACACAAACTTCAAACTTTCACAAACCAAAGATAATCCTGAATTTATTGTTTTAGCAGCTCCTGACGGAACTATTTTGGATCAGGTTCAGTTATTGAAAACAATGAAAGAGCATTCTCGCGGGAGATCGATGACTGACAGCGAACTCTGGGTAATATTTACAAATCCGACACCCGGATTTCCCAATGGTAGTATATCCTACACTGAATATCCCCCGATACCGGCAACAAGTCTGCCTGCAGGTTTTTACGATGGATCTGTTACAATCGAACTGACAGCGGCCGATCCGGATTTGGATATCCGATATACACTCAATGGCAGCGAACCAACCACTTCTTCTCTGCTTTATTCAGAGCCAATTACTATCAATCAGAATACTATTTTAAATGCACGTTGCTACAGCGACAATCCTGCTTTTCTTCCAGGATGGATCGGGTTTAATTCATATTTTATTGATACACAGCATACAATGGCTGTCATCTCTGTATCTGCGGCTACGCTTGATAATTTGCTTAATGGGGATGGAACACTAACTCCTTTCGGTACTTTCGAATATTTTAACAAGAATGGTGTTCGCACCACTTTTGGCTATGGTGAATTTAATGAACACGGACAGGATTCATGGGTGCATCCGCAACGTAGCATCGACTATGTTACGCGGGATGAGTGTGGTTATAATTATGCAATCCGCGATACGATTATTCCGATAACCCATCGTGATGAGTTTCAAAGAATCATTTTAAGGGCCGCTGGTGACGATAATTATCCTGGTATTGACTCAAGTGCATTGCTGAGGGATATGTTTGTTCAAAATACTGCCCAACTGAACGGAATGCATCTCGATGTCAGAAAAGGTGAGAAATGTGTGATGTATGTCAATGGTCAGTATTGGGGTGTTTATGGAATCAGAGAAAAAGTAAGCGACCATGATTTTACTGATTTCTATTACAGTCAGGACAAATACCATCTTTATTTTCTTCAATTATGGGGAAGTAGCTGGGCCGAATATGGCGGCCAGGATGCCTGGGATGACTGGAATGAATTGCATGATTTTATCAAATTCAACGATATGAGTGTTCAGGAGAATTTTGAATATGTGAAAACACGTTTCGATTATAAAAGTCTGGCAGATTATATCATCATAAATTCTTTTGTTGTTTGTTCAGACTGGATCAACTGGAATGTTGGGTGGTGGCGCGGTACAAATCCTGAAGGCGGACATCAGAAATGGGGTTATATTCTTTGGGATGAAGATGCGACATTCAACCATTATATCAATTATACAGGATTACCAAGTACTTTGCCCACTGTTTCTCCTTGTTTCCCGCATGATCTGATGATTGATCCTGAAGAGCATATTTTGTTACTCAATCGATTGAGAACCAATACCGAATTTAACGAATACTATATTTCAAGGTATATTGATTTGTACAACAGCGCCTTCAAACCAGAAAAAATGATTGCTTACCTCGATGAAATTGTCCAGAAAATGACTCCTGAAATGCCGCGTCATATTATGCGATGGGGAGGAAGTATGTTTGAATGGGAGCATAATGTTCAGAAAATAAGAGATTTCATTAATGAACGATATGAGTATCTCCCTGAAGGAATGGAGTCTTGTTATGATTTGAACGGACAGTTCACTTATCAGGTTCAGGTTGATCCTCCGGGAAGTGGAATCATTGAATTGAATTCACTCAGTCTGGAATCTTTCCCCTGGCAAGGCACTTATTTCGGAGGATTGGCAGTTAACCTGAAGGCTATTCCATCCAATTCCAATATCGAATTTGATTATTGGGAACTGTCTAATCACGATGTGATTCCCGGCAATGACTCTCCTGAAGTTCATTTTTATCCATTGATGAATGATAATATTATCGCTCATTTCAGTTATAAAACTTATGCCGATAGTCTGGTAATCAATGAAATAAATTATAATCCATCAGATAGTTTCAATCCTGGTGATTGGGTAGAAGTGTATAATCCACACCCTTACACACTTGATATAACAGGTTGGGTATTTAAAGATGAGGATGATTCACATATTTTCGCTTTCCCTGAAGGAACAAGTGTTGAGGCCAATGGTTATCTTGTAATTTGTACCGATGGAACTGCTTTTGCATCCTTATTTCCTGAAGTGAATAATTATATTGGAAACACTGGTTTCGGATTGAGTGGTGGTGGTGAATTAATCAGGATTTTTAATGCTTCAGGCACACTGATCGATCAGGTTACCTATGATGATGAAGCGCCCTGGCCGACAGAACCAGATGGTAATGGTCCAACTTTGGAGTTAATCCGTCCTGATTTGGATAATGCTTTAGCGGAAAGCTGGATGGCATCGCCTTTGCATGGAACACCTGGAGCTGAAAACAGTCAATTGGTTGCAATCAGCGAAAATATAAAACAGCAGCTAAACTGTCAGTTATTTGTCACCCCAAATCCGGTAAGTAACTATGCTTCAGTTGTTGTCGAAGGTTCAGAAATTTCAGACAAAGATCAATTATACCTTACCAATATGTTGGGTTATACTGTACGGGAATTTTCTCTTTCTAATAGCAAAAACATACGAATCAGTCTTGAGGGATTGTCTTCAGGGGTAT
>CAJBPB010000089.1 GCA_903957365.1 uncultured Bacteroidota bacterium | reverse complement strand
TTCAAAACAGCTGTAAATCCGGCAAAGGCATCCCGATGCAATCGGGAATGTCTGGTTTTCGCAGGAAACCACTACTTTGCCGAGATTTACGCTGTTTTGGAAGAGAGCGCTGGCGCTTGGCCTGGTCAAGGGTTTTATTCACATCATAATTGATTTTAATGGAGTTCATGATACTGCTGCGCTCAGTTGGTCCTTTTGCCTTCAAAAGGACATAAAAAACATCCAATCCCTTTTTACTTAAGTTAATCCATCAATCCACGATTCAGCATAGCCATCCAATCACCAACTTGGCTTACATGCCTGTCTGTCCAGTTAGGGACAGTATATCGGTGAAACAAAAACTTTGATAAAGTTAAGTGCCGTCAGGTACGCGATCTTGGCTTTTGCACAAGAGCTATATATCGTCCCTACGGGACTTTTAAACACTTTTAACTACTGTTTTTTACAAACATTGCGTCCCTAAGGGACTTCATGTAACCTAAGCCGATCAGGGTAATGAAAAAATTCAAAATGCAAATTGCAAAATGCAAAAGTTTCACAAAACAGCTACTTTGGACGTTGGACGAAGGATGATCGCCATGGTAAGAAAGCCCACGTTTTCGGGGGTTTGGGGGCAAGGCGTAATTCAAAATTGAAAAATGCAAATTGCAAGATGCAAATATCAAATTGCAATATTTTTACAAAATGTCTGCTTTGGACGGTGGAAGTAGGATTACCGGTTATTTGAGTTATAATCCGGCCACTGTGCTTGTCGAAGTAGTTTTACTTACTGCGCTTTTAGGAATACATATAATTGATAGTTTTACATACGGTCAGGAGACCGGGTAATAGCAACGACTTTTTGCAAACTAAACCGGACGTGAGCATATCAGAGGTGATCTGTTTGATCTTATTAAATCCAAAAGCAGGAAAAGTCTGATCCATTTTGAGAAAAAATTTCATATTTTTCTGTGGTTCAAACGATTGAATCCCCTTTTGTGATCAATGTTTCAGTATGCTATCATAAATTCGGTACAAATTTTGATATGTTTCATTTGAATAAAATCATATTTTAAACAGATATGCCTAAATAAAACTACCATGAAAACATTTCTACAAATTAGAACCTTCTCCTTTCTGGTTATTTTGATGGTCACATTTAATGTTGATACATTTGCTTATATTGATATTGTTCAACCTAATGGTGGTGAAGTATGGGCACGTGGAAGTACGCAGGACATTGTTTGGACAGGTTATCCATCAGCGGTTATCGATTTGTTTAATGGTCATAGTTTTATTGGTACTATTGCTGTTAATGCGACAAGCCCTTACCATTGGACTATAACGGCGCCTGCTGGTGCAGGATATTTTGTTGTGATTACTGCAATGGATGGTAATTCTCAGGATTGGGCCGATGGTACTTTCACGATAACCGACACCAATCCAGTCAACCTGACTTCTCCAACAGGAGGTGAAAGCTGGATTTCAGAAACTGCTCATAATATAACATGGACGGAAGGGTCCGGTACGGTAGATATTGACCTGTATGACTCAAGTGGCACACATTTTTATGGAAATATCGCTACTGGTGCTATTAGTCCTTACCTCTGGACAATAGATAGCTCAATTCCTTCAGGTGCTAATTACAGAATCAAAATTACCGATTGCGGTGATGCATCAACTGATATGAGTGATAGCGATTTCACAATTGCACCACAAACTTTAAATGTAAGCACTCCCGGAACCAGTTTGGTCAGAGGGGAAACCTATACAATTAATTGGACAGATAATGTGCCATGGCCTGTGAATATTTATACAAGCACAGATATGGTGAATTTTGTATTAATTGGCTCAAATATTCCTGATGGGACCAATAGCTGGGATTGGCATATACCTGATAATCAATTGTTAGGGACAACATATAAAGTTGGAATCGTCAGTGCAAATAATTCAATGATTTATGATTGGTGCGATGACTATTTTTCAATTGTAACACAAACGATTCACGTCTCTGTACCCAATGTACCTGGTATCAAATGGAATTTAGAATCTGATCATTTAATTACATGGACAGACAATGTTGAATCTGTGAAAATCGAATTATTAAATGTTACAAGTGGTAATTTAACCTTGATTTCTTCTTCAGAAACAGGCAATAATTATAATTGGCATATACCAGATAACCTGACAATTGGTAATCATTATAAAATTCTTATCACAAGTAATAGTGATCCTGATATTCATGATTTAAGTGATTTTGAATTCAGAATCGATGCTGCATCTAACAGCAATGAAATTTCTATTATACAGCCCAGTGATGCAGGTATTCATTTGGTTACCGGTAATTCCTATCTGATCTCATGGACCGATAATCTTACTTCACCTGTTAAAATTGAGTTGGTAAACTTTGATTCTCCTGTTACTACCGAAACACTATTTGCTTCTGTTGAAGGTTCAACCATCGCATGGACAATTAGTCAGGCTACAGCTCCCGGGACACATTACAAAATCATGATTTCCAGTGCAGCAGACAATGGTGTTATTGATTTAAGTGATAATGAGTTTGAGATATCAGATACTCCTGCTGAAACAAATATTATCGTATTGAACCCGGCTGCAGGTTTAACATGGATAAGAGGATCTTCTTATTTAATTTCCTGGCTGGATAATGTTCCAGACAATGTTGTTGATATTGTTCTTTGCAATGCAGCAGGTGATGAGTTAGCAACCATTAAATCCGGTGCAACAGGATCAACATGGGTATGGACTGTTCCGTTGACAACCTATCCTGTTGGGAATTACAAAATTAAAGTTGTTTATAATAGTCAGAGCGGAATTAGCCCGGCTTTTGAATTATCAGATACTTCTGAAGGGTCTACGGTAGAAATTTATCAACCCAATGTCTCAGGAATCACATGGCTTCGTGGTTCAGTCTATCTTATTTCGTGGGCCGACTTTTGGAATTATCAGGGCACATTCGATATTTACTATTACAGAAATGTATCACCTTTCACTGAAACGGAAATTGCTTCTAATATTACTGGCACGACTTATTTATGGACTATACCAATGATTCCTGAATCAGTTGATTACAAGATTAAAATATACCGACATGGAGATCATACAATTTCCGGAGTAAGCGCAAATACATTTGCCATAATGGATTATCTTCCAGGTGGAACAATTGATATACTTCAACCTGATGGTGGAGAAACCTGGACGAAAGGGAATAGTTATTTAATTTCATGGATTGACAATATTGCTGAAAATGTCATGATCGATCTGGTAAATTATGCCGGTGCTCCTGATATAATTCCTCTTTTCGCTTCTGTTTCCGGATCAACAATAGGATGGACGATACCAAATACCGGATCCATTACACCTGGAATATTGTATAAAATGAGAGTTTCCAGTACTGAGAGTGGTCTGTTTGAAGAAAGCGATGGTTACTTTACTATTGTTGCGCCAGCCGCCCCCGTCATTTATCCAAATCCAGCTGATCAATTCATTACAGTTCAAATGAATGAAGAAGTTTCAGAAAATTGTAATTTAATCATTACTGACAGGTTTAATATACAATTTGTTAATCGTTCTGTCGATGCTCAGGGAATTAAGGAATTAAGAATTTCAACAGCCGAGTTACCTGATGGCATTTATTTTCTTACACTTACTTCTGGCATTGCAATAAAAACTCATAAATTTATCGTTCAGCATTAAATTGTCTAAAATTTATTCTTTGGCATTTTTTTGTGAATGTTGCCCTCATACTTCGTTAAAATCTCCGTCAATAGCGCTG
>CAJBPB010000088.1 GCA_903957365.1 uncultured Bacteroidota bacterium | reverse complement strand
TCGATGCCATATACATGGGTGATTTCAACATGACTTTCCTTGCCGGGCAAATCTTTGTATGTAAGGAAATAATGTTTCAACCGGTTCAGTACCAGCGCAGGGCAATCTGAAATATCCTTGTAGTTTCCATATACGGCATCATTATCGAGCACAGCAACCAGCTTGTCATCCGCCTCATTGCCATCAATCATTCTGAAACCGCCAATAGGCCGGGCTCTAACGATGATATCGCCGTGGGTGATTTCTTTTTCGGTGAGTACACAAATATCGATTGGGTCTCTGTCACCGTTGATGTCGGTCCGTCCTGTTTTTTCGTTGCAGTATTCAGCAACCCTTTTGGCACAGAAAGTCTGAGGGATGAAGCCATACAGAGCAGGAACCACATTGGAATATTTCTGTGGGCGGTCGAGGCGCAGATAGCCCGAAACTTTGTCCACTTCGTATTTTACTGTATCAGTTGGTACCATTTCGATGAAACAGGTGACAACAGTGGGGGCATTTGATCCTATTTCGATACCATGCCATGGGTGTGATTTGTAGCGTAAACCCATCAATCTGCCGATGGGATCCATGATTTTTGACATAAACAATCTCCTCAATTTGTGTGGGTGCAAAAGTAAGATAATTACACAAGCCTTTCAAACATGGTGTATGATAAGTTTTTGTTACCATTTATTTCGCTGGTATTCCTTACGGATCGGAGGAAACAAACTTATCAAAGTTTCAAAAGCAAAACGCAGCCTATCTGTTTTCGATTTGTATGTTTGCCGGAACAGAAAGATGCCCCTGCACCAGTTTCCATTCATTGTCACATTTCTCGAGCACACCGGTAAAACGCATGCCGCTATAACTTTGTGCAACACTGTCGGCCATAAAATTATAGTTCATCATCTGTGAAAACCAGGCAGTGTTACCGGTTGTATTCACCCTGATATACTGGTTGCTGATCGCAATATAAATATCACTCACCAGCGCAAACTGGTTACGGTAAGCATTTTTAATACTCTCCCATCCTATCAGATTGTCACGCGAATTGGTGCCCAGCATGACGATGCTGTCACTTTTTTTCCATGAATTTTCAATCATCTGATAATCTTCATTTTCGATGGCAATGAAATAATGCTCCAGCATATTCTGTATTGAGACCAGTTCCTCTTTTGCCGGCTTCCGCTGATCACAATCCTGACAGGCAACAATAGATATCAGGAGAAACAGCAATCCATAAATTTTTTTCATAAATCTTCATATTTGGTTAAACATTTCACCTTTAATTTCTTTCGTTCGCTGAAATTACAACATTTTAATACGATTGTCATTTTTTTAACGAAATATTTATCTTTATGAATCACGCTTCAACCAATCAGAGTTTGTCCATAATGTCCGATTTCTTCGTTATTCCCGATATTCAAATCAGTCATGCACCTCAGTACACTCCTGATTTTCAGCTTAAAGAAACCTCAAACCCGAACATTCTGAATCAAATTCCCGACTTTATGGACAGACAAATTAATTAAAATATAACCCATTTAAAATTATCTGGATATCAAATCCCAATGTCAGGGCATTTCAGAAGTCAGCACTGAGGAGCTGTTGAGGCATCATTTAAACAGATAATGACCATAGCTGAAGGCATAATAATTAATTCAGAGCCTTAATTCAGGCAATAAATTACCTGAATTGATAAAAAAATCGAAAAACCCTTTCGTAACTGAGGATTCTTTCGTTAATTTGCAAACTATTTCTAACGTAGAATCAAGTATATAGATGGCGGTCAACAAATTTAAAAAGGAATCTCCTTTATGGAGGTTTATTTTAGTTCTGATACTTACAGTTGGAACTATGCAAGTGTTTGCTAATGAAGAGCAAACAACTGCGGATCATGGAACAGCCGTGGAAAATGAAGCGGTGGAAAAATTTAATCCCGGACAGGTAATTATTGATCACCTTGTGGATGCCTATGAATGGCATATCGCAACCGTCGGTCATACCCACATCAGCGTTCCGCTGCCTGTGATCCTTTATGACGAAGGACAATGGCATTTTTTCATGTCCTCAAAATTTCACCACGGGCATGAAGCCTACAAAGGATTTTACCTCGCAAAGACCGGTATGCAAAAAGGAAAAATCGTTCGCAAGCTTGCCGATGGTTCCGAAGTGAAACCACTCGATTTATCAATCACCAAGAACGCTTTCGCCATTTTCGTTTCTTCCGCTGTTATCATACTG
>CAJBPB010000087.1 GCA_903957365.1 uncultured Bacteroidota bacterium | reverse complement strand
GCGAGAATGGTAAAATACCTGTAAATCCGGCAAAGGCATCCGCCAGCAGGGCGGTATGTCTGGTTTTCGCAGAAAACCACTACTTTGCCGAGATTTACGGTATTTTATCAGTGCGGGAGGGCGCTTGGTTCTGGCAAAGGCTTTTATTCACGCCATAATTGATTTTAATGGAGTTCATGAGACCGCTTCGCTCGGTTGGTCCTTTTGCCTTTCAAAAGGACATAAAAAACATACAATCATAATTCTTAAGAAAATACATCATACCACAAAACAGGAAATCAGTATTGTTATATAGGTAGTTTAACTTATAACACCTTGGAAGACATGTAATTGATTTACTTACGGTCAGGGGACCGAGGAATGACGACGACGTAGTTACAAACTACGCCGAACGTGGGAATAACAACGACTTTTTGCAAACTAAGCCGAGCGTGGGGCTTTTAGGTTCAATTTCAGTATCAAAAAATGAGATGGAATCCATTAAATAAATACAATATTGACATGAGTTTGTTGCAAAGTAAAGAAAGAAATTAATGTTGTAGTAATAAATATTTAGAGATTGCCGGTTAGATTGTTATATGGTTTATCATTATGAAATTGTCTAAAATTTATCCTTTGGCATTTTTTTATGAATGATGCCTTGATACTTCGTTAAAATCTCCGTCAATAGCGCTGCTGTAAATGTCAATTTTGCCTCGTCTGAGGACTTAATTCTTATAAAAACTATTTAAAAAAAATCTAGACAGTTTCTTAGATTCGACCGCCTTCAAGTATTTTTCTCCATTTCTTTGAATTGATGTAACTACCTGTAAGACTGTTGGTTTAGATCAAATTTCATTTCAATAAAATCCATTTTTTAAGTAAGTTTCAATGTATTACTAAGTTTTCAAGATAATTGAATAAAGCATGTCTATATGAATAGGTTGCGCAGTTATCGATGGATTTCCAAGTGAAAATTTTCTTATACTTCCTATTTATTCCTTTGATTTATCTATCAAACATTTTGATTATTCCGAATGAAATTCAATTCTGGTAAAACGATTTTAACCTCATTATTCATTTCATCATTTTTCCAATAAACGATATAATTAATTGCCCCGGAAGTCGGATTAAAACCGGATTCTTTTATTTGGAGTAAGCGATCACGGAAACTCTTCGAGAATTTCAGTATCATATCATTCTTTTGATTTAAACAACCTTCTTCGTTAATTATAATCTTTTCCCCGCTGGTTAAAGGGTCAACTCTTTTTTGAATGTATTCAAAATAGCCAAGGTATAGGTCTTTATGGTTTAGCTGGAGGGCAAATTCATCAGTTGGGTTAAAGATGTTATTGTTTTCAGTTTTTACAAGTTCTTCAACAGTAAGATTTCCAAGATAATGACCATTGTAATGTATTGTAAGATTGTTCTTTGCTCTTGTCATCGCTACATATAACTGTCTCTTTTTGTCCTCAGTTGAAATGTCATAGTTATCAAGCATCACAAAAACATTATCAAATTCTTTTCCTTTCGCTTTATGAATGGTTGAAACAAAAATGGTTTCCCCATTTTCAATAAAGAAATCTTCAAGTTTAGATTCCCTGATGAAAACTTCGAGGTCAGACTTGAACTTTTTCCTGGGGTTAGTCTGCTCGAAATCCTTAATAATATTGATTATTATTTCAAGTTTGGAACTTTGTTTGAACCTGTTTATCACTGAGCGTTTGGCATTATCCCAGATGTCATCATGAATGATATATGCACCTTCTTCCATTTTGAGTTCATCGAGGAAATAGCGAACTTCGAACAGGTTATAAAGACTAAAATCGTCATTGCTTTGTATAAGCTTTGCCCGTATGTCATTCTTGATCAATATACCTGTAATATGGAAAGCTTCTTCGTTCGTGCTGGTTAATATGCAGGTTGAACCGGAAATGTCTGTTGATAGCACATCCTGGATCAAAGGAACGATCAGATGAGAACTACTGTATTTTACAATCCTGATTTTACCATTTTCTGCCTGAATTGCTTTGATAGGCTTAACTTTCAATCGCTGTTTGATGCTAACAACAAATTGATTCGTAAACTCCACCAAATTGCTTTTACTGCGAAAATTCTCATTCAACTCATATTTTTTGGCATTATTTACAGTAATGAATTGGTTCAAATATCTGGAATCTGATCCCCTGAATGAATAAATATTCTGGTCATCATCTCCTACAGCAATAATCCTCATTTCTTCGTTTTTCTCAATAAGGAGATTAATTAAGGCAAATTCGTCACTATCCATATCCTGAGCCTCATCAATAACCAAAACAGTTTTGGTTATGCGGCTTAACTCTACATCACCACTTTTTATTTTTTCAATGGTGGTTTTAAGAATTTTAGCTGATTTTTCAATGCTGCCTACTTTCCCTAATAAATCAAAGCAATAGGAATGGAACGTCTTAATTTCGATAAAACATGCTGCATTACCGATTAGATCAATGAGCCTCTTTTTAAATTCTGTTGCAGCGGCTCGCGAAAAGGTTACCATTAAAAGCTGTTCATGTTTAACATCTTCCATCAGGAGCAATGATGCAAGTTTATGAACCAGAACTTTAGTCTTGCCACTACCTGGACCTGCTGCAACAACAATGTATTTTGAGTCTTTATCATCAATAATCTCTCTTTGGGTTGTTGAAAGAGATTCGAATAATTGCCTGTATTTATTGGGGGTTAAATTCCGTTTGATTTCCAACTGCCGAGTACCTGGGAAATATTTATTCAGGAATGAAAAATAGTTCAACCGGAAATAATCATCTACAAAAACCAATGCATCCTTGTAATCATCAATCATTTTCTTTGCATACTCGCCGACAATATGAATTTGCTGAACCTTGTTATCATAATACTGGTTTAGTTTCTGATAATCATCTACTTTATACTGAACTCTATTATTATGTTCCAGTCTGTCGATAGTCAATTTATTATATACTACCAGAAAACCGCCCTCAATTTTTATTGCCTCGATTCGGGAAAGATAAAAAAGGCTGTCTTCAATATCCTCAATAGAGATTTTTGTTTGGGAAAACATGTCCTGCAATTCATAAGCATTTTTGAGTTCATGGACAGAAAATTCAATAAATACCTCCTCAGATTCTTTCTTATCTTCCTCGTTTACAGCTTTTTTACTTTTTTCAAATAAATATTCTGTAATGAATCTGGAGATGAGATGCCTGTTCTC
>CAJBPB010000086.1 GCA_903957365.1 uncultured Bacteroidota bacterium | reverse complement strand
CTGAACGACGGTTTGTCTTCGCTGCTTCTGCTTCTGTATGGACGATCCTCAGGTTTTCCGCTTCCGGCATCACGTGCTGGTCTGCGGTCTTCAAAACTACGTGCCGGTCTTTCGGTTCTGAACGACGGCTTGTCTTCGCTGCTTCTGCTTCTGTATGGACGATCCTCAGGTTTTCCGCTTCCGGCATCACGTGCTGGCCTGCGGTCTTCAAAACTACGTGCCGGTCTTTCGGTTCTGAACGACGGTTTGTCTTCGCTGCTTCTGCTTCTGTATGGACGATCCTCAGGTTTTCCGCTTCCGGCATCACGTGCTGGTCTGCGGTCTTCAAAACTACGTGCCGGTCTTTCGGTTCTGAACGACGGTTTGTCTTCGCTGCTTCTGCTTCTGTAGGGCGGCCTTCCTTCGCCTGTTCCTTCAGTCTTACGGAATGTGCTTTGACCAGATGAAGGTCTTTCTGTACGGCCGCTACCCGATCTTGTGCCTTCGTTGCTGTCGCGGAATCTTGGTTTATCCTCACGGTTATCGAACGATCTTTTCGGACGATCTGATGATGCTCCGGTATTTCCGGTTGTAATTCTTTTTCTTCTTTGAAACGGATTTCTTTCACCTTCAGCGCCACTGTAACTACTTCTCTTATCGTCCGGATTGCCGCTGAATTTACCCTGTTTGCTTCTACCTGTGCCGCCTGTGGGTTTTCGGTCACGCTTCTCTTTGTCGCTCATTTTTCTCTTATTGGGGGGCAAAGATAGTCCTAAAAATCGAAACTGCGGCCATTTTCTTTCAAACTGTTCCGCTAATTGTCTTTAAATGAACGGATTTCACATATTACCCCGTACGGCCTGTCAAATATTACTTTACTTAAAACTTGATTTTCGTTCTGGTATTTTGTAATTTTAGAAAGTAGAATGATTACACAAACCAAATTTTAATATTTCAACATCCTTAAAACATAGAAAAAATGGAAAACGGAAACATTATCACCATCGCGCGGCATACCTATTCCCGTGCCCTGTTGCTGAAAGTTGAACTGGAAGCACAGGGCATAGTCTGTTTTCTGACAAATATTGACGACCCGAATCAGGATGTTGAGATCAGGATAATGGAAAGTGATACCACGGCTGCACTTGACATCATTGAGTCTCACGAAAAGTTGTCTGGTATCGATAAAGAAATCAGTATCAAAACATTACGCAGTGTACGACGGATTCTGGTTCCGGTTGATTTCTCACCACTTAGCGCCAAAGCGGCCAATTATGCCCTCGAGTTATCTAAAACACTGAAAGCTGATATCAGACTTGTAAATGTTTGGTATAGCAATGCGAATGAGCCTTTCGCTTTTAATGAAATGTATTCATATCATCCTGATTTTGAAATACTTGCCAAGGAACAGCAAACCGACGCGCAACAGCGCATTGAACAAATGTGCAATGAACTGAATTATAGAATTAAAAATGAGAAACTCCGTGGAATAAACGTTGATTTCGATTTGATTCGTGGCACCGCTGTCGAAGGTATTTTAAGTGTTATTGAGGATTATCAGCCCGGCCTGATTGTGATGGGAACCCATGGTAAAAAACGATCAGCAAGCAGTTTTATTGGAAGTACGACTGCACAGTTAATTCAAAATTCGAAAGTGCCGGTACTCACGATCCCATTGGGACTCGACACGGATCATTTCCGTTTACCACGCAATGTGATGTATGCCACTAATTTCGATAGCAGTGATTCTGCGTCTATTCACAAGCTGATTGCGTTTTCGCGACCGTTCAACGTAAAAATTTATTGTGTTCATGTGCATCTTACTGAAAGTATGCAGCTTGATGAAGGTCGTATGATGAAACTCCGGAACCATCTAAAAGAAGAATATGGTGAATATGAGGTTGAATGCGGATTAATTGAAAGTGAAGATTTACTTTCGGGTATTCAGGATTTCATCCATGAAAAAGAAATCGATGTAATTTCTCTCACATCGCACAAACGCAATCTGCTCAGTAAGTTAATCCAACCAAGTATAACCAAAAAGATATTGTTCCAAAGCGAGATTCCGATGCTGGTTTTTAAGGCATGAAAGAAGTTCGGAGTTTAAAGAATTTGGCAATGTGATAATTTGGCAATTCGGCAATTGACAAACCATTAACCGTTGTCTCACGTCCAATTTGCATTTTGACTTTGCATTTCTCAAGTTCGGAGTGAGCTAAAGTGCGAAGTTCGGAGTTGAAAGAATTTGGCAATGTGATAATTTGGCAATTCGGCAATTGACAAACCATTAACCGTTATCTCACGTCCAATTTGCATTTTGACTTTGCATTTTGCGTTTTGAATTACCAAATCGCTTCAAACTGATTACTTGATATCGGAAACTTCCGCCGCCGTCTCAAGGCCAAACAAATCGTAAGGCGGCACGCTATAAGTGTCCTGAAGCAAAACCACCAAAAGGAAAATAAACGCAATAAATGCAACAACAATAAGAAGCTGTGCCCAGGTTGTTTTCTGAATATCCTGTTTTGTATTTACATCACATACTTCGCCCGGACAGTATTGCGCTTTTTCTTTATATACCATTGAATAAAACTTGCATCCCAGACAAATTCCAAAAGCCGATTCAAAGAACAGGAATATCAGGCAGATGAGGCAGATAATTCCTGTGATCGGGCTGTATGAATTAACAATATTCAGCAGCACAAACATTATCAATGCCAGTGAAATGCCAATATACCACGCAAACTTTTTCTGCTGTGCGCCAACATATTCGGGCGTCTGGTTCGAAACTATCAAACGGCCGATGATCAACGAAGGTGAAAATCGTGGATTTATAAAAACCCGTACGACAATATCCACAAGGAATATCGTGACGGCATATTTGAGCATTGTAAAATCCTGCTTGAAAATAACTGTCAGGATGGAAATAAACATCAGTAAAAAAAGGATT
>CAJBPB010000085.1 GCA_903957365.1 uncultured Bacteroidota bacterium | reverse complement strand
GTCTTATTATTTCCGTCATCCGTTTCATTAAGTATTCTTGTTGCGGCTGGCAATCGAATCCCTGTATGATCAATTTTTTATTCTGAATCTTGATAAATTGAATTAAGTCTCTAATCTCTTCAGAATGATAGTAAAAATTAGATGTGAATAATTTTGTAAACTCATCTGCTGTCAGGGAATCTAATTTTTCCCACGCAAGTGCAGCATCTCCGTAACCTGATTCGAAAAGTATTAAATTAAAGCCCAATTCTTTATGTAAGAATTTAACTAAATCCACCTTTGCCTTAAAGACCTCCCCTAATCCATGTGTATTTTCCCCAAGAGCAATTATTTCAACACCTTTCAATGACTCTTTTAACTCTGATAGTTTTCCAAATTTTTCTAAATCTGAAGTAAATTCAATTGATGAACTATAGTTAGTTTGTGCCTTGCAAGTGCTAAATGCTATAATTAATAGTAATATTAATATTCTGCTCATTTGTCTTTTTTAAATGTTTTCCAAACTGCCCAGGATATCGCCAGTTGGTGAATGTTTTATTATTTCAATTGCATTACTTCTTCCAATAAGGGTGCTAATCCACTCGGATTAATCATATCATTGTTCCAAAAACTCATAACACAGCTTATGTAATTACCTCTGACAGGCGCTGATATAAAATATATCGTTAATGTTTTACCTCCGGTTATACCGACAAGTGCGGATGATACACCAGTAAAATCATATATGACTTTTCTTGCCTTTGTACCTACCTCTTCAAAAGTAACTTCAACAATCTCGTCTGAAACAACCTTACCATGACTATGAGCCAGACTAACTTGTCGTTGAGTTTCCAAACCTCTTTCTGATGACTCTTTATCTTTATATACACTCCAATTCATTTGCCCATAACCTGAGCACTGAATATTATTAATGTTCATCCATCTGCAGTTACCACCTAAATATAATTTACGACCACCAAAATTTACACTATCCGTAGTGATTGATGAATAGATATCATTTGGAATATTATCGTTTAAAACAAGACGGACAAATTGTTTTTCGAATTCAATATCTACTTCATTATATGAACTAAAGGTAATTGCTGAAATTTCGTCCTCTTTGGTTTTAATGAAATAATATGAAGTATTCGAAACATTAGCGCCTTGAACAGTATCCGATTTAAATACATAATAGTTCTGCAAGTCCAAAGCAGTGTCGGAAAGTATTAGTTCATCCTCCTTGATCTCTAATTTCTTGTATTTTTTTTTAATATTCTTTTTTGTGAATTGACCACTCATTTTCAGACTACTAATCTCATATCCGTCAATATTATAAAAGTAAAATTCCTGGTTCTTAATTCCATTCAATCGTTTAAATACATCTTCATTTTTTTGTTGTCCAAAAACTCCAAAATTTATTGATGATAAAACAAAAAGGAGGATTATTGATTGAAAATTTGGTTTCATACTGTCATTTCATAAATGTTTAACTATCCTTGGCTAAATGCCATTATAAAGATGCCTTGTGTTAAATTAATGTTTCAAACATATGCAAAACCATTCCTAAATTCATCAAATTCAATGGATAAGCAGTGATTCTTAAATAAATTTGTTTCATTATGCATGATTGAAATCGCTTATCAGGTTGGTTTTGTTGTTCGATTGAAACAAATGTAAAACAGTTTATTCATTTAACCTAATACATTATTCTGGTTTTAATGGGGTTATCAAAATGAAGTTTAGATTGATGCATAGTAATCGATTCAGTTTTTTTTAGTCGTACTTGTATGGTTCACTATTGTAAGCCATTTGCATTACATTATTTAATACCCGATTCATATAGGTCTTCCAAAAAGTATTTGCGAAGAGCCAATTCAGCGGATAAAGTAAAGTAAAGTCCGAACGAAGTGTATAAGAGTATTCAACTAATATTTTATCTTTTTCTATTTCTGTGGTTTGCCACTCACCAGTAAATCTCGAAAATCCTAACATCCAGGATTGAAAATCAGTTACTTCAAATTTCCAATATTTATTCTCAATTCTTTCCAGAACTCTGTCCACTGAAACAAAACCACCTTTTTGTGTCAAAGATTTTGCTGCATATACCTTTTTTGCTGAGCCAGGCTGTCCCCAATTTGCATCTTCTTTGCAATGTGTCACTTTGGGCATTAAACCATAACCAGTATGAACTTTTGAGACGTCACAAAGTATTGGAGTTTTAAATGCACGTTCTAATGAGCATTCATAGGTTGTTGAAATTTTAACTTTTGTTTCCACTTGATTTTCGTTTAAATTTTATTGACATTTTTTCTGTGCCCAAAATTAGAGTCTGTCCGTAAAGTCGGGAGTTTGATTCAGAATGTTCGGGTTCGAGGTTTCGATGAGCTGAAAATAAAGTTTCCTGGAAGCACAGACCTTCGATTTACCACTTCATCCCCTATTGCCACATACACGCTGATATCGGTTACTCTGTAATCTATCATGGTGTGAATTTTTCAAATTGATTGCCATTGAATTTATATGCTCCTGCTTCGTGTGTTCCAAGCCATAGTTCGCCTTGTTTGTCTTTGTAAATGGAGAATAGCTTAATATCCCTGGAACCATCTTTGACAGAATAGTGGATGAGCGTTTTTCCATCATATCGCCAAACTCCCTGTTCATAAGTCACCATCCACAGGTCTCCTTTATTATCTTCGATAACGGACATGAAGTAAATCATATCCTTTCCTTCTGGTGATTTTACATTGCCAATTCCTTTTTCTCGTTTATAGTTTATTAAAATTTTGTCCTGTTCGATTAAACTACCTGAAAGGATATTGTAACGATAGCTGGTATTGCAGAACCAAAATTTTCCTTCTTTGTCTTCAATAATGGAGCGGATACAAAATTGACCACCCCCTTCTATTTCTGTCAAATGCTTTTCATACATCCAACTTAGTGTTTTGCCATCAAAGCGACAAATGCCAAAGTTTGACGTGCCGAACCAAAGAATTCCTTTACTGTCTTCATAAATAGTATAGACTTCATAAGGGTTATATGGAGGATTTGGATTTGTTGTATAAAATTCGTCTGCAAGATAGTGTTTTGGAAATTCCAAATGATAAAGCGATTCTCCATCATACCGATAAGGTCCATTTTTACCAGGCCCATTGAACCACAAATCATCCGGTTCTAGCTTCCATTCAGTACTTTCTATGACCGGTAATGTGGTAAATTTCTGTCCGTCAAATTTGCTGATGCCTTCCAAAGTGGTGAAAAAAATGTTGCCTGATTTATCTTCCTTGATTTCCCGAATACGGTTGTTGCATAAGCCGTCTTTGGTTTCAAAATGGAGAATGGTTTTTCCGTCATACCGATATACACCTTGTCCGTCACTACCAAACCAATAGTCATTATTGTTGGCTTGAAAGACAATGAATATTGTCTTATCAAGTTCTGACACCGTGTCTCCTACGATTGTTTTCTTTGTCTGTTCTGATTTGATGTCAACCGCTTTTTGATTTTGTCCATTGCAGGAAGTGAATACATTTAAGATACTTAATAAAAGAAGTATGTATAATTTCATTTTTGGTCTGTTTGTTTTATGTCTGTCGGTTCATGTTTGCCGTGTAGTCTATGGGTTCTGACTAATGTCAATTTTCCACATTCATAATAAGTGAGTTACTAAATCCTAATTCTTCAGGTTTGAGTTCAAATTTACTGATTTGTTTTTGATTTCTTTTAACAACCTGCT
>CAJBPB010000084.1 GCA_903957365.1 uncultured Bacteroidota bacterium | reverse complement strand
CTTCAGAGGGTTACATCACGGGAGAAGTTTGAATTTCTCGAATTTACCTCTCGCAGACAACTACGGCCGTATATTATTCCTGTGTTTGAGACGGTAAATGATGCTTTCAGTCATATTTACGGATTTGTGCCAATGGATAAAACTGAAATGAAGGCGATGGCGAAGCAGTACATGCCAATCATCGATCCTCGTTTTGTCAAGGTCATCACTTTTGAAAAAAAGGTGATAGGATTCATCATAGGATTGCCATCACTTACCAAAGGAATCCAAAAGGCAAGAGGCCGTTTATTCCCCTTTGGCATTTTCCATATTCTGCGGTCTATGCGTACAGCAACCAAACTCGATCTGATGCTGGGAGCCATCAACCCTGAATTCCAGAAGAACGGCCTCGATTTGTTTTTATCGGTAAGCATCATCGAAACGGCGAAAAAACTGAATTATACCGTGATGGATACCCACCTGGTGCTGGAAGAAAATTTTCCGATGAAAGCTGAGATCAACCGTTTTGGAGCAAAAGAAGTAAAACGTTTCAGAATCTATAAAAAGACGCTTTAGACAATTTACCTGCGAATATTCTGAAGTTGGTTATATAAAAAAAGGGATTGATCAAATGGTCAATCCCTTTTTATATGGTATAATAATAATGACTACCAGCTATTAAATACAAAACCCAGGCTCAGGTTGAGATTTCCGAAACCATCCGCATCATGGATTTTAAAAGCATTGTCATACTTCGCATTTAGCTTAATACTTGTACCACTTGATATATCGATAAGACAGCCAAGTTCAGGTGAAATAAGAAAATGCCAGTTATATTCTTCAATGGTGTACATGCCCATATCTGTATTACGCAAATCATACACAGTGCCGATACCTAAACCAACATAGGGTACGATAAGGCTTTCGCCAAAAGTATAATGCGCATTTACCAACATCGGAAACAAATTGTTATAACGGTATTGTGTACCGGTTAAGGTTGCGTTTCCTGAATTATAACTACCATAAGGTTTCTTTTCATAAAAAACACTGTAGGCTAGATTAACACCAACCGATAAGGAAGGAGCGACTTCTTTGTGAAATTCGAAAGTGAAACCACGGCCACTTACATTGTCGGTATGTTCTTTAAGTCCGCCAAAAGGAATACCTACTGTGTATTGTATCGAAGTAAAACTCTGTGCTGAAACATAAGGTGTGATAAAAGCACCAACAGTCAGCATACATAATAAAATGATTATCTTTTTCATAGGAGTATCGGTTTTACTTTTTTAAATATTGTGATTGCTCAAATGCCTGATTAATCCCTTTTGTCATACGAGCATTGAATTCAGAAGTACTTCCTTCAAGCAAGCCGTTGATAACAAATACCCAGGCCACCCTGGCTTTGTCGTTGGCACTCAATTCGTTAGGATCGACCATTGATACAATCAAACTACCGGTTGAATATCCTTCAACAACCGGATAAGGGTAATACCAACCACCCGGAGGATAATAACCACCATACCACCAATCATAATAATACCACCAGTCGTAAGAATAATAAGTAGTAAGTTCATACGCAGCAGGTGCAAGTAAAACGTCGGGGCGGGCATCGATACCAACTTCGGTCCAGCCATCCGCAAGCATATTCTCGCGAATTTTGGCAAGCATTACACTTGCATAAGCAGTATTTACATAATTGATTCCATCAGAATTGATCAGATCTTCATCGATCTTCAAAATTTTATCCGGAAGCGCGAAAGTTAATTTTTCCGCAAAATTGTAATCTGGATCATAGTTGGAATAAACAAGATCTAATTGATCATAGTATTCGGGCCCCTCAGGGTAACACTGTGTCAATAAAACCACTATGGCCGCCAAACTTAAAAATTTAAGTAATTTCATAGGTGTTGAATTAGGTTAATTAATTTGATTATTGATCCTTAACTTGCATTAGTACTCAAAAAGTCATAAAAATATTTGTACAAATTTACTTAAAGAATAACTCAAAATAATACTTGTTAATCAGTATTTTTTTAAAATGTCAAATTTGTATCTTTGAACACTCGGAAATTAATTCACAGTTTATTACTAACAATTGAAAACATTAAAAGAATGAAAAAAATCTTACTTTCAGCTGTTTGCATACTGTTTGCAATAGCATTACAAGCACAGAATCCAATTGATGAGGTTTCGATCCTGCAAGGTGTTTATGGCCTTGAGAAAAAAGTCCTGATTTCTGATTATATGAATCTTAGTGAAGCAGAATCGGGCAAATTCTGGCAGATCTATGATGAATATGAAGTTATAAGAAAACAAATTGGAAAAAAACGTATAGAAAACGTTGTAACCTATGCAAAAGATTATGCCACCCTTACGGATGAAGTTGCTGCCAAAATTGTGAAATCTTCACTTGCAAACAATTATGATTTTATTAAACTTCAGCAGAAGACATTTAAAAAAATGGCCAAGGCATTATCGCCATTGAAAGCAGCGCAGTTTGTTCAGGCTGAAATGTACTTCGAAAATCTGATCAGACTTGAAATCGCTGAGGAAATTCCATTCATCGGCGAATTTGATAAAAAAGACTAATAAGAGGCAATAGGTAATCTGCAAATGTTAAATTGCTTATTACGGGATAAATGCAAATTTATTTACGATGGCTTAATCCAATTAACCGGTAAATAAGTTTGCATTTTCTTTTATCGGTAACAACCGATTTACTTTTTTCAATTTTTAAAAGGCTTCCCCTATATTCAGATAAATAGATTGAAATCCCTTACTGAAACCATAATCGAGTGTCACATTTGTTCTGGAATATTTATTGAACTTCACCCTGATACCCGCGCCGGCAGCCGGATGCCAATATATAAACTGCTGTGTTCCGTATTGTGATGGAGCGGTAACGCTGGTAAACAGAACCCCTCCGATTAAACCATTGGCTGTGATACCAAAACGATATTCCCCTTCAAAATATAGGATGGCATTGCTTCGGTAACGATTTTGGGCAATTCCGCGTGATGCTGAGCCTTGTGTCGGTTCCCATCTGTTTGCCGGCAAGTCTAGGTAGGGTACATTTCCAGAAATAATAGTCCAGTAATAACTCCGTAAAGCAAATATTGTTAGTTTTTTACCCCGGATAGGGAAGTACTTTCTTACATCAGCAAAGAGGGATTGCCACTGGTCGTCGCTTCCAAAAACCGGATCATAAAAACTATAAGTCACACTGCTGTATAAACCTTGCTGTGGGTTTATTGAGTTGTGCCTGCTGTCGTAAACCACTGGAAAAGTTATACCGGAAGAAAGTGTATGGTCAATGTTTTCAGGAAAATAATCCTCAATTGATGCACTTGATTCAGTTTTAGCGAGCTGGATATCATAATGATTGTCAAAAGCAAAGCCCAATCCAATGGCCAGATTCGGAAATATTCCAACAAGTGCATTCTGGTGAATCCGCAGATGTTTGTAATCAATAAGGCATTCATTTTCATCAGCACTGTTGCCACCCAATCCCCAGGTATTTTGCGGATAATTGAGGATGAAATATTCACCGGTAAAATTCCAGCTGTTACTCTGAAGCCAGATATTGGGTTGCGCCTGAAATCCATATTGACCGCCAAAACCTATGTAGGGCACAAAATAAATAGTCGAAACATTGGTATTGGATTTATCACCCAATAAAAAGGCAACATTGAACGAAGTAAAAACGGTCTTTCCTCCTGAAATATTTGAACCTGTCGGAAACAATGAAAAACGAATTTTACTATTGTTACGCTTTTCTTCAGAACTTTTCACTTTGAATATTTTTACCAGATAATCAATCATATCCACCTGCCGGATGCTGTCTGAAGAACCTGTAACTGATAATGAGTCATTGGTTTGAATCTGATTTATACATGCAGCATCCTGCGCCCTGCAGACAGACAGAATAAGAAAAGACAGGAAAATTGTGCTTATCAGTAATTTCATGAAAAAGTATAAGGTGCAAAAATATCTCAAATATACTGAAACATTTGTCTAAATGAAATTTTGACAGCCTTCAATAATACATTACGAAGACTACACTATCAGAAATTAAAAAACATTCCTTATATGTATGGACTTTGATCCGCGATATTGTTATTTTTGCTTGATAGCTTTAAATAACAGATCAATAAAAAAAAATCTTGATATCATGGATAAAAGGCTGCAATCGGGTCAAAATCGTAATGGAAAAATCTATTTATTTGCTACCGTTTTTGTAATGATTTTTGGAATACATGCTTTGGCCCAGACAGAGAAAAATTTGAATAATACCATCAGGATGAATATATCCAATCCTCTCATCTTTGGCTCAAAATCTCTCATTTTCGGATATGAACGACAATTCAAAAACAGTCAGGCAATCTCAATCAATATGGGGAAAGCTTCATTACCAAAACTTTCAATACTAAACATTGATTCGGATCAATTGGTTTTGAGCAATGACTATACTGAAAAAGGATTTCATATATCAGCGGATTACCGCTTTTATCTGCAAAATCTGAACAAGCATAAGGCTCCCAGAGGAGTTTACATCGGGCCCTATTATTCGTATCATTATTACAATCACAACAACAACTGGACACTGAGCTCCGATAATTTTACAGGCAATTTACAATCAGATCTTAAAATCAATATCCATACGGTTGGCTTTGAACTGGGTTACCAGTTTGTTTTCTGGAAACGTTTTGCGGTTGATTTAATTTTGATCGGGCCAGGTGTGTCAGGTTATGGCCTGAAATTAAAACTGGATACATCACTCGATCCAGATGATGAAGCCTTATTTTTCAATGCAGTAAATGATTATCTTAAAGACCGTTTTCCAGGTTATAATGTGGTTATAAGCGATGAAGAATTCAAAAAAACCGGTTCAGTGAAAACTACCTCTTTAGGTTTCAGGTATATGATAAATTTTGGATTCCGGTTCTAAAGATCTTCGTATAGAATGTGAATTGATTATAATTCAGATGATTAAAACCGAACTCTGTTCATATCAGGACACCATCCACTTATATTAATATGTATTCTTGTCATTGTGGAAGGTGTATCCCACAGTCCATTCAAAAATATCTGCTTTGCCTCCATGTGCCTTAATTGTTAAACCGGCAAAAATATTGTTTGCAAACCGGTACCTGATACCAACCCGCTCGTAATACGGGGTATTTTCATCATTTTCTTCGTTGCGATGCAGATAAATTCCTATCCCAACCGGAACATAAAAATTCTTTGTCAAAACCCATTCCCAGGAACCGACGGCTGCAACTGACATTGTATTTGAGAATGTTGACTCTGTTCCTGATCTCTCGCCTGATTTTTCAGCGTAAAAAATATCCAGACCTAAACCTGCCCTGTATTTGTAATTAAACATCCTCAGCCAGTTGATTCCGATCACAGCTTTCAGATAATTCGGATCACCAATCACATAATTTTTGCTTCCTGCTGACAAAGCGATATTTATTTGATTGTTTTTAATAAACTCCGGCAAATCCATTTCGCCTTCAAATGGCTTGAACTCGCTTGGTTTGTATGTAACACCAATGGAAAGAGGGATAAGATTGATGCCTGAATTAGGCAGTTTAAATGATCCGTTTGAGAAGTGTTTAAAACCCAATGATATATGCGATACCCATTTCGGGTTGAAATGATAGTTCAGTAAAAAGCTGAAATTCACATAACAATTGCGGTAAGAACCAACAAAAAGGTTGGACGGATTTTCCATTTCATCATAAGGATTGAAATTATATGACAACCCAAAAGCTCCGATATAGGACATGGTGAATTTCTTATTTCTTTCAAAACTCATCGGCATATTAAAAAAGAAATACAAGGCATTTGGTTTGCCAACGTCCGCATTATGAAAGGTTGATGCATACCAGCCAAGCCCCAATACAGGTAACCTATATACCTGATTGTAAACATCTTTATGATTATTCTTGCTAAAACCCAGATGTAAATCAAGACCATTATAATAAGAACTTTCAATCAGTTGGTCACCCAGTTCGGTTCCATTACCAAGCATCGCGCCTTGTTCGAACGACAGGCTCCAGACTTTGGTTGTTTTTTTAACTTTTTGTTTGGAAATCGTATCTGATTGCCCATAGCAAAATGACCCTGACATGAAGATTGTCAAAAGAATAAAAGGTAAGATCAGCCTTTTCATAAACCGTAATATTGATGATTATTGTTCAGAATTGAGATACAAAAATACGGTTTCACCGTAATTGAACAAACAAAAAGTACAACGGTTTTTAATTTGTTTTTTTAATAAAAGGGAAACTCAGCATCACCTGCCATGTATTAAGTGTACTTGATCCGTATGCTTCATTCTTTATTACTTCGTTCAATCCAATATTATATCTGATTTTCAGATCGATTCCCTGTCCTGGAATTACTTCAGGAAGAGAAAATCCGATTTCAAGCGGAATTGAAATATACAAAGGGTTAAAATCCTCTTTTCGATTTTCAATTACCTCTATTTCCTTACCTGAAAAAGCCACGGTTCCGTTTGCATCCTGTTTAGCGCTTGTTAAAAAACTAATCTGGGGACCAGCAGAAACAAACAACATACGCGTTAGCTTATATTGAACCAATAACGGCACATCAATATAATTCATAAGAATGCCATATACAGGTTCTTCCATCCCGGCATACGCTACGATTGGTTCTGTTTGCCTAACACCCCGTTGTGACAGAGGTTTAAATTCGGGTGTAAATGCCCATTTATCATTAATTTTGAGATAAGTACCTAATCCGAAGTACAATCCATGCCTCATTTTAGATGGATCGAGTCCATTCATGCCAGAGAAATTTAGGCCTGCATCAATACTTGTATGAAATTTTTCAGTAGCAATTTTATCTCCGAAAATAAGTACCAACAATGCAGCTTGCGCATTAACAGTGGTTGTAATCATACTGCCAATAAAAATGATGGACAATGTGAATATTGTAATTTTTGACAATCCGCTTTTCGGATTTGATACTATATTGCTACTCATAATATTAGGTAAATTATTTAATAATGACAAGATAATAAAATTGAATGTTTGATTATGATGAATGTGTAAAGATATTTAACAAATTTAGAAATCAAAAAAAAATGTCATATTTAGATGCGCTTATTGAATAATCAATTATTAAACAGTGTGATTATTAATTCATTCATTGCTACATATTCTGCAGTTCATGGTTTAAATCAGGAAATGTTATAATGCCACTGCATGCGCCCCGAAAATGAATTTGGTTTTATCAGCTTTGTTTCGGTATTTGAAATTTTAACAACCGTTTGCGGAAAAAATCCGGGT
>CAJBPB010000083.1 GCA_903957365.1 uncultured Bacteroidota bacterium | reverse complement strand
CTCATCTTTTACAAGATCGGTGACTTAATTACGAGATTTTACTTTTTACCGGCCAATCTAAATACCTCGGCGTACATTGATAATTTTTCGAAATGGAATGAGTTGCCGTCGAAGCAGGTTTTATCAAATTTATATCTCGAAACAAAAGATTTTCTCACCGGAACCGGCCCTTCGTGCGGAATTTTGGGTTTATCACTCAAATCCATTCCTATAATCATTTTACTCATTTTAATAAACGTATTTAGTTTGAAACGGCCTGTTCTTAAAAACACCATATCAGTGATAGTATTTTTCGCCTTGATCTTGTCGCCTTTTTTATTGATGTTTTACACCGGAGCAAAATTGCCGATGAGGGCTATGATTCCAATGACCCTGATGATTGCTTTGTTATGGTTGACCGAATACAGACAGGCAGGTGCATTTCTCCGAAGATTAATGTTTCTGTTTGCTTTACTGATTTTAATCAACAACACCTGGATCAACACAAGGTTTTTCTACGCAACATATACATCGTGGCAGGCCGACCGCGATATAGCCACCCGGATTATCGAACGGATTTATCAACTCGATCCACACAAAAATCAGGGCGAAATAAAAGTGGCATTTTCTGGAAATTATGCTCACCAGCAAAATGAGCTGTTTTTTAAATCCGAAACCCACGGAGCCTCATTCTTTGAATGGAATCCAGGCGAACCTTATCGGATAAGCCCATTCTTCAAAACCACAGGTGTCAACGAAATAAAAACTGTTTCGCTCAATTTATTGAAAGATTATAAATCCGAAATTGAAGTCATGCCATCGTGGCCCGACTACGGTTCGGTTAAACTCTTTGATGATATAGTGGTTGTCAAATTTTCGGAACCAAAAATTCCCCGCTCAGGAAATAATTAAGTAACTATGGTTAAGAAACACTCAGTTTTTGACTTTTCCCGTATCCCACATAAATATTGTGACTTAGCGAAACGACCGCTTCAAATAATGACAATAAAAATTTGATTATTCATACATCCATGTTGAAAAAACTTAGGATTGCCGGGGTATTTTCGGTGGGAATACTTCTGATACTTGCCTCATTTTCGGGTCACTTTTATTATCCTGTTGAAGTGAAACTGGAAATCAGGACATCAAATCCTGAAAATTGTCAGTTATTTTACACCGACTACCGGGGATTTAACGGAGGCCAGAGTTTTTTCTCCCCGTATCAATCAGAAGGCGGATTTTCGACAGTATGTTTCAGTCTGCCAAAAAGGTATATCAAAAATTTGCGAATCGACCCGGGATTTCATTCTGAGTTTTATGAAATCAGGAAAATTGAAATCAGAACTGCGAAAGAATCAATCTCCTGGCAGGGCGCCGAAATCCTCAAGAATTTTGTTACGATTAATATTCAGACCAACATTCAGGATTCAGATCCATATTTACGGTTAAATTCCAATCCCACTCCGGATGTACAATTAATATTAATGAAACCATTATCAGCCTATGTAACAACGATCAATAAATCGTTGGTGGTTGGGGCGGTTATTTTATTGATAACCATTTGGATTGCCGGATTGATTTTAATTTTCAGCTCAAAATCCAAACACATTACATATTTATTCAAAAATTTCTATGAATCAGCAAAAAAAAGGTTTCTTTATCTTCAGGCATTTGCACGCTCCACCGAAAATAATATTTCACAAAGTCATGCCATCAGAAGGTTAAAAAATTTAACCAAAACATTTTTAGAAAGTTGGTTGTCTTTTACCATTTTTTTGTCATTATGATTTTCGACCGCATAGTGACGCTGAAATATTTTGGCTTCGTTTATACCGACATCGATCAAACTGTGATCTGGAATGGAGCAATGGATTATTCAAACGGGGTTTTTCATGAGCCATTCTTTTATGGGCAGAATTACAATTTTATGCTGGAGTCCTTGCTGGCAGTTCCTCTTTTATGGATGAACATCCCGGTTTATATGGCTTTGCCATGTGTTACCACAACCTTATCCCTGATCCCGTTTATTGCTTTGGCTGTGTATTTTAGAAAAAGCCATAATTATTTTTGGGCCTGCTTAAGTTTGGCTATGCCTGTTATCCTCCCAATTGAGTTTAATTTCTTTACAACGATTTCGCGGGGAATTGCACAACCAAACCTTTTCATTCCACTCTTGCTCCTCCCACTTTTCAGGTCACCCAAAGCTAATTATGTTACAATTTTATATATTTCTGCTGCAATTTGCTTTATTGCCAACCAAAGTTCAGCAATTATTATAGTGCCGTTTTTTTTCTTTATTTATGCTTCCCAATACAAATCCCTTGCATTTTACATCAAATCGCTGTGGATAATTCCATTTTTCCTATTGTACTTCATGGGGAAATACTATTACATTATTCACCCGGAAAAGGTTTTGTTACCACTGTCAGGGCTTAATCCCAGTATTCATACCCTTTTAACAAATTTAAAAAACATCAGTCTTTTTAACAATCTCTTCCCTCTGATTGCCAGTTGGGGATACCTAAATACTATACTTTTAACATTTCTATTATTGGTAGCATTATTTAAAAAGCTACACAAAGAAGCAATTTTTATAGCTACCGGGCTTGCCTTCCTGATTTTTACCTTTTCAGTCCCTAAGGTCCATGTAATCTACGAAGGTGCCGGAATATTTTATAATTCAAGCAGATTTTATCTGTTTGTACCCATTCTGCTAATCTTATCCTTGTTTTTTGTTTTTAAAAACTCAAAGTATCATTCCCTTTTTATTTACCCGTTGCTCTTGCTGAGTGTAATCAATTTTACCGTTAAAAACCTGAACCTAAAACAGGTAGTTGAACGCACAATTTCAGAAACAGTTTTTCCGGTAGCTGAGAACCGGGAATTAATAAAAAGAGTTAACAGGCTAAAAGAAATTGCTGAACAATTCAAGGTGGAGTTCATAGTACATCACGGAACAGACTGGAATTATGTTTTTGACAGTTACACCTTCAACCCATTGACCCAAAATAGAAATCAAAATACTAAACCCATACTTTCTGTTAATATAAGCGGCGACCGGCGAACATGGATTTACCAGGATACTACTGTAAATAATCAAATATTGCTAAATGGTATTGAAGTCGAATTGGAACAACTGAAATTAGTTGATTATGAAATCCTCAATGAGGGTTTGATAATTATAAAAAACAACCATTTGACGAATAATGAATTATTCGATAAATTAAACCTCAGATACGGGAACCTTCGCAAATAAAGATTCCTGCGAATTAATAGTTATCTTTTAATCCGGAAGGATAAATCGAGGAATTGATGGATTTAAAAAGCCGGAATCGACCTGAGGATGATAATTTCAACTTCAAAATCACAATGATACTTAATGGCTACTGATAAAAGTAATGAAAACAAGATTCATTAACACCATCCTGATACTTTTGCTCAGCCTGATTTTCGGATTATTGGGGATACTCAATCATTATAAATCTGATTTTCCATTGAAGGTCACATTGGTAATGAACACGACAAAAAGCGACGATGTTCAATTGTTCTTCAGCACTTTCGGAGGATTTAACGAAAGCAAATCGATAATTCAGCGAGTAAATTCAGGCCCGGAATGGCAGATTTTGAATTTTGAACTGCCAGCTAAACGTATCCGCAATTTGAGAATTGATCCCGGTTCAGGAGCAGCAAGCTATAGTTTTAAATTCATAAAAATTGAAAACGGACAGCAGGAAATTTCATTCACGGGAATCAGAATCGAGGATCACTTCGAGCTTATCGACCTCGAAAATGCCTATACTTCGACTGCAGATTCATTGGTATTAATCAGCAAAAACATCGACCCGCAATTCATCTTTAAAGGAAATCTTATCGATGAAATCACTCAGCGCGATCAATCTGATTTTATCCTAAGAATAGTTTTGATTGGTATCTCGTATCTATCCCTCATATTACTTGTACTATTTAGCTCCAGAATGTTCCTCCTGATCCAAAAGCAAATCCGATACCTAAAAAACATCGACCTTGAAAAGGTCAACGGCGATTTTGTAGTCGATTTTATCAGAAGAAACAAAATCGTCATAACATCCTCATTTTTGATAGGTGTTTTTTCTTTCGGTTACGAATTGTTCAATTTCAGCTTATCTATTGATGATGAACTTGCTACGCTCTTAAATGCCGGGGAGATGAAATCCTCTATCATTACGGGGAGATGGGGGTTTTATTTATTGAATTTGTTTTTTCATCCAAATTCGGTAATGCCCTATTATACAACTGCAATGGCTATCATATTAATTTCTGCTTCAGCTAGCCTTTTTGTGATACATCATAAGGGAAACATCCCTTCAAAACTGGTTTTTCTTGCCATTTTTATTTCCAGCCCCGTTCATAGTTACTATTTGGCATTTAATTTATCTTTTTATTATGCCTTAGGAATGGTTCTATCAACAATTGCGTTCTTTGCATTAAAATCTGCAGTAAATACAAAAGGAATCGCCTTCAGAAATTATCTGACTGCAGCTTTATTATTGGCTTTTTCAATTGCCCTGTACCAATCCATGTTGGCCTTTTTCCTGGTCTTAACTGCCTGCTATATATTTGAGGAAACATCAAAACAGTCTATTAATAAAAATCAAATTCAAAAGTTGCTTTTTGGCATTGTTGGGGTAAGCATCTTTGGACTATTAGTTTATAAATTCGGTGACTATTTGACAAGGTTAGTTTTTTTGGAAGCAGATAAACGTTATGATACTGAATATTTGGAGAACTTTTCAGGGTGGGCTGAATCTGATTTAAAATCCAGAATAATCAACCTTTTTTATTCTACAAAATACTATTTAACAGGCTTGAGAAAAAGTGAATTTTATCTCGGGATTGCCGAAAAAACAACACTGATTTTAGTTTCGATACTGGCATACCAGATTATCAGTAAAGATAGAAAATCCTTTCGAAAAGTGATATGGAGCTTACTTTCACTGCTGTTATTAGTTATATCACCATTTGCAATAATTTATCTCAACGGGGCAGATTTGCCGGTTAGGGCAATGATGTCGTTACCTTTAATGATTGCAATGTTATGGTTTTCCACCTATCAAAGGGCCGGAAAATTAGCAAGGAGACTGATGCTCCTCAGTGTAATTTTAATTCTTGTTAACAATTCCTATATCAATACCAGATTATTTTATGCTTCCAATACTTCCTGGGAGTCTGATAAAGCACTGGCGCACCGAATAGCTGAACGAATCAACAGCCTGAATCCGAAACTTAAAAATGGTCTTATACAAGTGGCATTTGTAGGCGATTTAGAACAATCACAAAATCAACTGTTCCTCAAATCGGAGGTTTTTGGCGCTTCATTTTTCAATTGGGAACCCGGAGACTCAGTGAGAAAGTTTGTGCTGATGAAAATTGTTGGTCATAGTAATTTCACTAACCCAAGCCAGTCTGATTATGAATATCTTTTTGATGAAATCTCAAGGATGCCATTCTGGCCCGACAATGGGTCGGTTAAGCTTTTTGATGATATTGTGGTAGTGAAATTCTCGGAGCCAAAGCAGTCGTGGTTAATAAACAAATAGTTGTCAATGGAAAATAAAAAAAACGGTTTTGATTATTCCTGCATCCCGCTTGGATATTATGATGACATTGCACTGCGAAAAAAGGGAATCCGTAGTTTCTGGCATCACTTAAAGTTTAAACGTATTATTGAGAGTTTCAACGGTAAGTATGAATCAATCCTCGATATAGGGTGTTTTGGAGGCACTTTTTTGGGAATGATACCTGAAATAACCTTCAAAGAGCAGGCTGGTATCGACATTCTAAAAGATCAGATTGAATATGCAAATAAAAAATATGCAACCGAATTCAGAAAATTTTATTTGATGGAGGATTTTACCAAAGATGGATTTTTTGATGATGGTTATTTTGATGTAATCACACTTATCGAAGTTATTGAGCATCTTACATATCCTCAAATTTCCGAAATAATCCATTTTGCCTTTAACAAACTCAAACCTAATGGCAGGCTAATCATCACAACCCCAAATTACACCAGCACCTGGCCACTAATGGAACTGATATTGAATCATGTTTCAAATATAAAATATGAGGAACAGCACATCACCAAGTTTAATTATTTCAATGTTTTTAATAAACTTGAAAAAATAATGCCGGAATTTTCTGAAATGTTTCAAACTAACTTTAAAACAACAACCCACCTTTTAACACCATTAATTGCTTCAATTTCGTTTTCGGCTGCCGACAGAATTTCCTCGGCAGTATCTCCATCCAGATGGAAAATTCCTTTAGGCTCTTTAATACTTTTCCAATTGCAGAAAAAAGTTTAATTTTTGTCACAAAACGAATAAGATTTAATTGATTATTATGAAGACCTATGAAAAATACTTTGCCTTTCTAAAGTCGGCACTTACGACCAAAAACGCTATGATGCCGTCTGAAAATTTCTTTGCATGGCTAAAGGAAAAAAATCATCAGGCACTAGTGCACGTTAATCAGATTCCTTTTTCAGAGATGAAACAATGGTATTTTGATGGGCAAACCGGCAATCTGATTCATGAAAGTGGGAAGTTTTTCAAAATTGAAGGTATCAGAGTGAGAACCAACTGGGGTTATGTTCCCCAATGGGAGCAACCTATTATCAACCAATCAGAAATAGGTTTTTTAGGAATTATAACCAAAAAGTTTGATGGCATACTCTATTTTCTTATGCAGGCCAAAATAGAACCCGGCAATATTAATTCAACACAATTATCTCCTACGATACAGGCTACCCGAAGTAACTATTCACAAATACATAATGGGAAGCGCCCTCTTTTTTTTGAATTTTTTAATGGAGAAAAACCAGTAAAAGTCCTCCTCGATCAATTGCAGTCAGAGCAGGGTGCCCGTTTTTTAAGAAAGCGCAACCGAAACATCATTGTTGAAATTGAGGAAACAGATAAAATTGAAATTCATGAAAACTTCTGTTGGTTAACATTGGGGCAGATCAAATCATTCTTACAGTACGATAATATTGTGAATATGGATACCCGGACTGTTATTTCAGGGATTCCATTCGGTGAGTACCCTCACAGTGTAATTGATTTTTATGAAACCCTCAAATATACAAATGAAAATAACAGCCACGAAAATGGTCTACTGATTTCCATGTTGGACAGTGAAAGGCATCTGCATAATATTGATGAGATCATATCATGGATTACAAACCAAAAATCTTTATATGACCTCGATGTAGAAAAAATACCGCTTAAAACAGTAAAAGATTGGGTTATTTCAAATGATGAAATATATCAAAAAAACCGGAAGTATTTTTCTATAATTGGAGTTAATGTTGAAATTAGTAACCGGGAAGTAATGACATGGGATCAACCACTTATCAAAGCTTCTCAGGAAGGTATCATTGCATTTATAATTAAAAAAATAAATGGAATTTATCATTTTATCGTACAGGCCAAACTCGAAGCAGGTAATTTCGATATCATTGAACTTGCGCCCACAGTTCAATGTCTTACGGGAAATTACCGAAAAGGGTTAAATGAATACGATGTACCATTCCTTGATTTAGTACTTAATGCCCGTCAAGAACAAATTTGGTATTCAAGCTTCCAAAGTGAAGAGGGGGGAAGATTTTTTAAAGAACAAAATAAAAACATGATTATAGAAGCAGACGAATCTCTTAACCTGGATTTACCAAATAATTATATCTGTATGACACTTAATCAGTTGATGGCTTTCAATAAATATAACAATTACCTAAACATAGCAGCCAGAAGCTTAATTGCAGCTGTGAAGTTTACATAACCGATTCCGTCTTTTAAATACTACAATATCTATTATGAATAATCCTAATAAAAACTTATTCGACTCTTTTGCTAAAAATTATCGTGTAATTCAGGATGAAAGTCTAAATATAACTGGAGCAAACAGTGATTATTATAGTGAATATAAAATCATCGAAGTATCAAATAAATCAAATATTTCCCCCAACGGCTCGATTCTGGATTTTGGATGTGGAGATGGCTCTTCACTGAAATATTTCAGGAAACATTTCCCTTCCTGCTCACTCCATGGAATTGACGTCTCGAAAGAAAGTATCAAGATCGCTGAAAAATTAGAAATTGATAACTGTCAGGTCGCATTGTTTAATGGACTCAATGCCCCTTTTGAGGATAGTATTTTTGATATAGTTTTTCTGGCCAATGTACTTCATCATATTCCTGTTAAACATCATTGCAAAGTTTTGATCGAATGTAAACGTATTTTAAAAATTGGCGGGAGTATTTACATCTTCGAGCACAACCCTTTTAACCCGGTTACCAGAAAGATTTTTAAAGATTGTATCTTTGATAAAGACGCTGAAATGATTTACTTTCAAACCCTTAATAAAAAACTAAAATTAGCAGGGTTTTTAAAGACTAAAAAATCATTTTATTTATTTTCTCCACGTCACAAAATATTCAGTATTTTTCACCGGCTTGAAAAGCACTTTTCATTCCTGCCAATTGGTGGACAATACTGCCTTTCGGGTAGAAAAGAGATACTTTAAAATAAAACTCTCATTTAGTAAACTTTAGCAACAACAAAATTTACAGGAATGTCGCAACAAATCATAAATATAGCGGTAATGGGATGTGCAGTAATTGCAGAAAAATCAATGATTCCTGCGATTAAGTCAGTGTCAAATTTCAAATTAATTGCTGTTGCAAGCCGTTCAAATGAAAAGGCCGATAGATTCGCTGAGCAATTTGATTGTGAAGCCATTGTCGGTTATGAAAATTTGTTAAGCCGAAGTGACATTGATGCTATTTATATCCCACTACCTACAGGGCTTCATGATGAATGGATTAATAAAAGCCTGAGAGCGGGAAAGCATGTTTTGGCAGAAAAATCGATAGCTTATGACTATCATTCAGCATTGAAAATGGTCAACAATGCGAAGTCAAACGGGCTGCTATTGATGGAAAATTTCATGTTTCAATATCATAGTCAGCATCAGTTTGTTGCGGATTTATTGTTAAAAGGTGATATCGGCGAAATTCGTGTTTTCAGGGCAAACTTTGGTTTCCCTCCGATGCCTAAAACGAATTTCAGGTACAACGAAATTGTTGGAGGTGGAGCATTGCTCGATGCTGCAGGCTATACGGTTAGAGCAATACATTTCATGCTTGGGAATGACTTAGTGGTAAAAGCTGCTAATCTATATTTCGACCCTGAAACAGGAACCAACATTTATGGTGGTGCTTTTCTGGATAATAGCAAGGGGGTAAGTGCACAAATTGCTTTTGGGATGGATCATTATTATCAGTGTAATTATGAAATCTGGGGAAGTGAAGGTAAAATCATTGCTGATCGGGCGTTTACCGCAAAACCAGATTATAGCCCGCTCATTATTGTAGAAAAACAAGACCAACGAGCAGCGTATCAAATGCCCCCTGACAATCATTTCGTTGGCTCAATAAAAGAATTTCAGCGGGCGATTTTAACTAAAGATTTCGATAAGCACTTTGATCAGGTGCTACTTCAAAGCAAAACTTTAGACGAAATTCGCAGACTTTCTAAATAATTATAAAGTTTTACAATCAATAGAATTCATGAAAAATAAACCGCTAATTTCAGTTGTTAGTCCAGTTTATGGCGCTTCAGGTTTACTTGAAGAGTTGGTAAGAAGAATAAAGGATTCAGTAAAGGAGATTACTGAAGATTATGAAATCATCCTTGTCGAAGATCATGGTAAAGATGATTCATGGCAAAAAATACAAACGATATGTAATAGCGACAAAAGGGTTATTGGGATTCAGCATAGCCGCAATTTCGGACAGCAATATGCTCTAAACTGTGGATTGGATCACGCACGCGGAGAATGGATCGTTACTCTTGATTGCGATCTTCAGGATCGTCCGGAGGAGATAATCAATTTATTTAACAAATCAAAGGAAGGATATGATATTGTTCTGGCAAGCCGAAAAAACCGCAAGGATGATTTTTTAAAAAAACTATTTTCGAGATTATTTTATCGACTTCTCAGCTACCTAACTGACACTTATCAGGATGCTTCTCTGGCTAATTTTTCACTTTATCACCGCAATGTAGTGGAGGCACTTAAAAGCATGAACGATTATTCCGTATATTATCCAACGATGATACATTGGGTGGGATTCCGAATGGCTACCTTGGAAATTCGTCATGACAGTCGTGACGACGGGAGGAAGTCATCCTACAGTTTCAAAAAACGCTTTAATTTGGCTTTCGACATAATTATCTCATTTTCTAATAAACCTTTGAGATTAACAGTAAAGCTTGGCATCTTTATTCTTTTGATTGCTACCATATTAGCTGTTACATTTGTAGTGAGTTATTTTTTCACTGAAAGATACGTTTCAGGATGGGCAAGTACTTTTTTATCACTCTGGTTTATAGCAGGAATTATTATAACAATCCTGGGAATGATCGGTATTTATGTTGGAAAAATATTTGAAACTGTTAAAAGACGACCATCATATATTGTTGGAAAAAAAATAAATTATGAAGATCAAATAATTGAATGATGCTAAAGTCAATTTTAATTGGTAGTAATGGCTATTTGGGCAGACATCTGGCACATATGCTGAAAAATGAAGGGTTTGAAAACTCCAATTATGACATTCACACTCAACCAACTCCCGGTTTAGAAAATTATTCAACACTTGATATCAGTGATAAAAAATCATTTTATCAACTCAATCCTGATTTAGATTTCATATTTATGTTTGCGGGACTTTCGGGTACTGCAGTAGGATTTGATAAGTACGAAGATTTTATTGATATAAATGAAACCGGATTACTCAACCTTCTTGATTGGATGAGAAAAACTACCTGCAGAGCAAGAATAGTATTTCCTTCTTCAAGATTGGTTTATAAAGGAAAAAAAAATCAACTTCTAAAAGAAGACGATCCCAAAGAAACCAAAACCATTTATTCTTTGAATAAAATGGCAGCAGAAAATTTGTTATGTATGTACCAGAATGCATTTGGGATAGATTATACCATATTCAGAATTTGTGTCCCTTACGGCAATCTTTTCGACAATCGATTTTCTTATGGAACATTGGATTTTTTTCTTAACAAGGCTCAAAACACGGAGGACATAATTTTGTACGGTGATGGCTTACTTCATCGCACTTTCACCCATGTTGAAGATATATGTAATGTTATTATTAATGGAGTTCAATATGAAAAAACAAAAAACGAAATTTTCAATATCGGTGGCGAAAACCTGAGTTTACTGGATGTTGCCTACTTAGTAGCTAACAAATTCCATGTGAAAGTAAAATTTATTGAATGGCCAAAAATAGCTATGAAACTTGAAACCGGCGATACGATGTTTGATGATACAAAACTCAGAAACGCTGGCTTTAGTGATTATCACCATCAGGTTAAAAACTGGCTTACCGGAAAATAAAACTAGCATCAAAACAGTTTTGACTTTAAGGTTTTATATTGTATTTTCTTGAAATTGAACTCTCTTTATCTCCGGAAAACTGAATTTCAATCTTTAACTTATTTTAAATAACAACTTTTTCCTACTCAAGACACTATTATCAAACTTCTAAAAAGCATCAAATTGTTCCTATTTAGTCAATATTTCATTACTTTTTGCTGTTAAATGTCACATCTTGCTTTGAGCAAATGTAAAGTGCTTTACATTTTTGTAAGCTAAATAATGCCTGTTTTCAGTAACAAAAAAATCATATTATATTAAAAGATTAAATAATGGCTATAAACTTAAATTTGTACTTTTACCTG
>CAJBPB010000082.1 GCA_903957365.1 uncultured Bacteroidota bacterium | reverse complement strand
GGGTCATTCTTCCCTCCAGTGAAGGCTGTAGCTGAGCACACTGTTTTGAATGTAAATAAAATTCATTTTATCTTGGCTTCTGTTAAAAACATAGACTACCTGGTTTCAGAAGTATTCTTTTTATTGAAAAAATATCGAAATGAATATAACTTAAAACCACCGGATTATTATTTTGAAAAACTTGCAAAAGCAAGTCGATACGATAATCGGGAAACGATTTTTGTAAAAAGATTGGTTCTTTTTCACTTTGAGTGGGTAACATAATGAGGATTGATTTTAGAAAAGTCGAGTTTTCCGGTAAGCAGATAGATAATTGCTTTTATGGTGTCATATCGTCGATAACCTCGGGCTTTCGCTTTTGCAGCCTGGAAAATGGAGTTGAACCCTTCCAGAATGCCGTTACTGATTTTGTAATCAAACCAATTGACAATGCCATCCCAATGCCGTTGAATGGTATATGCAGCTTCCTTGATTGGGGTGATACGGCTATGGGTAGCCCAGAAATACCATTTTCTGAGCAGTTTGTCAAACATCTCAGCAGTAGGAGCCTGGTATATCTGTTGAAATGCCTCACGAATGTTCAATGCCTTCATGGTTTTAAGGTTAAGCCCACTAAGCTGAATGCCTTCAAGTCGTTGTTTTTGATAGGCAGTAAGGTTTTCACGGTTCTTAAGAAAAATGTACTTAGACCCTTTCAAAATCGGGTTTTTCTCAACTTCGCTCTTTCTTACTTTATCCACGGCCTCATTAATCACCTTGGACACATGAAACCGGTCAAATACAACGGAAGCATTGGGAAGATTGGCCTCAACACCTTTGATAAATGCAGGGGACATGTCGCACGAAACTTGCTCGATGTTATCGGGTTCGCCTCCATGGGCAACAAGGTCACTTACAAAAGCCTGAATAACCGTATGGTCCTTGCCTTCGGTAACAAAAATGGTTCTTTTTTCTTCAATATCAACGAATAGCGAAACATAGACATGATTTTTACGAACAGATGTTTCATCAATCCCAACTACAGTGACTTCGGAATAATCTTCTTCTGCCCGGGCTTTGTTGGTGTAGGCTTTGATCATCTTCCACAACTTGTTGTCATAAACGTTAAATAACTGACAGACATTATGAACCGGCATTACCTTTACCAGCTCAAGAATCAAGGCTTCAAAAAGCAATGTGAACCCCGGCGCATGTCCTTCCCAGGGAGCCTGAACCTGTCGGATCTTTCCATTGCCCAAATCAACCCGGGGAATCCAGGCATGCAGGTAACACTGGTACTGGAAAAAGTTCAAATGCCTCCAGGTTTTCTCAGTAGTGTCGTATGCTTTAAAATGCCCTTCAAATCCTGACTCTTTATCTTCGTAGTAGAATGATGAACCTCGTTCAAAATCAATCCAAATCTCAAGTCTACCAGCAGTCTGGTCGAAGTTTATATCATGAACAAACCAGGGTTTTTCTACCAACAAAGCTTTTGCGAACAAATCTTTCTGCGTTAACATACGATCCCTGTTTTAAGTTTCAGTAGATGAATAGAACAGGCAAGGTACGAATTGGACTAAAATCACTCATAAAGTATTTGAAATAAATCGAAATAAAAAATAAATGCAACATAATCAACTCAATATAGCTTTCAATCAATTGCCCTTAGAAGCTTTTTCTTTGGATGGACAATGGCCTGTCAAGGGTGCCCATTGGGTTGATTTGTGCGTCAGGCCGGGCATTTACACGCCCTTGACAGGTTCTTGGTCATCCAATAATTTTGCGAATAAGGCAATTGATTGATGCCCGGGAAAATGTCAAATATTTTATTTTTTT
>CAJBPB010000081.1 GCA_903957365.1 uncultured Bacteroidota bacterium | reverse complement strand
GGTTGCCCAAGGAGTTTTACCGGATATTCCGGGATTATATGGAGCGGAAACAGATAAGAAATTTGCCCTTATCTTGTCTCATGCCCACCAGGATCATTATGGGTTGGCTGGCTTCATCGGCAGCAATTGTAAATTTTATCTGGGCGGAGCCACCCATAAATTAATAGAACTGACCAATATCTTTACAAACCGGTCATGGAGCATTACAAATTTTGCCCATTTCCATCGCAAGGAGCCTTTTTCAATCGGCGACATTGAGATTACCCCCTGGTTAATGGACCATTCTGCTTTTGACTCCTATGCCTTCCTGGTCAAATCAAAATGCAAATCATTGTTTTATAGTGGTGATTTCCGCAACCATGGAAGGAATTCAGTGGCATTCAATTCATTGTTAAAAAATGTCGACAAAGATATTGATTACCTGCTGCTGGAAGGAACAACCATCGGAAGATCATATGGGAAGATTATTCGCGAAACGGAGATCGAAGAGAAACTGGCCACTTTATTTCGAAGCAATATCGGAATAAATTTGATCTACACATCCGGACAAAATATCGACAGACTTATCTCAATTTATAATGCCTGCAAGGAAACCGGCAAGACCATGGCCATCGATTTCTATCTGGCCAATATTTTAAAGGAGCTGGCATTTTATGATGAGATTCCATTTCCGTCAAAAAAATATCCAGAAATCCGGGTCTTCTATCCAAACCGCCTCAGCAAGATGATCAGGAAGGCAAAAAGACTTGATCTCTTATTTGGAGTCAAAGATTCCAAAATCAAAAGGGAAGAGATAATTGCTGGGGCTGAAAATATGGTTATGATTGTTCGGCCTACTATGCAGTCTGACCTTGAACTTATACCAAATATTGATAGCGGAACCTTTATATACTCCATGTGGGACGGTTACCTGCAGGAGGAAAAAACCATGGCTTTTGTTGAGTACCTTACCAGTCGTGGTTTGAAAGATCATTACATTCATACAAGTGGGCATGCCGATATTGAAACTGCGCACCTTATAGTAGATGCAATTAAGCCCAGGAACCTGGTGCCGATTCATACGTTCGACGGAGAGGCTTATCAGAACTTGTTCAGGAACGTTAATGTGAGGTTGGTGAAAGATAAGGAGGTAGTTAAGGTGGAATGATCAGTTTTACCTTCTTAATACGTTTGTAAGTAAAATTTTAACAGGGTAAAAAAATGAACTATGGCCCATGTGGTGCCGTGGAATTCCAGGGAATATTTATAATATTCAAAACTTCAGCTTTGCCGAATGCCCCATTTTCTTTATTAATCTGGAATAGTAATTTAGTTTCTTTGAATTTTCCTTTCAAGCCGCTTATCATTACAAGGTTTTCCAAGCAGTTCCCTTTATCATCCTGGATGATTCCATAACGATCAGGTTTGAACATGTAATATGCTTCATCAATATTGTCCAGATTGTTTAAGCGAGGGAAAGAATCAATGGTTGGTGTTTCCAATGGATTTTTGTCAATTTCTCTT
>CAJBPB010000080.1 GCA_903957365.1 uncultured Bacteroidota bacterium | reverse complement strand
GTACAAATGTAATATACATAAAATGAAATAGTTACATAATAACAAAAAAAAATAATACAAAAAAAGGCTTGACTTACAACATAGAAGAAACTGTCCACATTATATTTTAGTAGTTACTGAAGAATTAAATCCTAAAGCGAGGCAAAAAGCGAAGTTAATAGCAGCGCTTTTGTTGGAGATTTTAACAAAGTAAAAGGGCATCATTCACAATAATATGCCAAAGGATAAATTTAAATATTTTCATAGGTTAATTGAATTAACTGTTTTACATTTGTTTTGCTCAAACAACAAAATAAACTGAACAACCAAATTTCGATCATGAATAAATACAGAAATTACATTTTAAAACACTACAAAATAATTGAATTTGTAAGGCTTATGGGTTATTCAGATTAAAACAAAAACTTCAATATAAACCCTAAATATCCACCACAATGGCATATCGCCATTCGGTAAATGCAATATAATGAGGTCTTCGGCCATAGACTGCATTTACCAACAGGCATTATGTGCAACTTAAAAAAAAAACCATGATTAAAATTGACATACTAAACGCATTTGATAGAATACAAGATCGATGGGAGACAAAAGGAGGATTAATTGTGTCAATATGTCTTTTTGTCATCTCATGGATTTTATTTTATGACCACTTTTTATCTGACAAATGTGGTAGCTATTGGTGGATTTTCCTATTGATAGTACCTTTAGCTATTTCAACTATCATTATTCTTACATGGTTATTTTCTACAAATAGGTTTTTTCTTAAAAGATCCAATAAAATAATCGCAGGCATCTGTATAATAATTGATAATGATAAGGACAAGCCTGTCATTTCTAAGATTATAAGAAAGGTAGTACATCATGTTAATAACTCAAATGTATTTCCAAACGTACAGCTTAGGATCCTACCTACAAACCAACTTAAAACGGACAAAGAGGTAGAAAGATATCACATGAATTTCAACTTCATGTACGACCTTATTATTCGAATTTTTGTTGCTTCTGGTCAATATGATTCAATTGAAAAAATTGTAGTTGAACAACTATCAGTAACATTCAAACCCAAATCTAATGAAAAGGAAAAGAGAATATATTTTAATACTGTTGACCTTGCCAAGGACATGTCACTGCAAGTGACATCTAGAAACTGGGAATATCTAATTACAAATAGCGGTATTGATAACAGAAAATATTTTGAAAATATTCTTGCGATTGTAATGTACTATATAGGCTTTTACGCTATTTATGATGATCGCTTCGAGGATGCATTAGAAATTATGAGTCCAATATATAATGCAAAGAATACAATAATTCCTATTTCCAAAATTGAGGGTAATGAAATTACGGTAAAACTAAGACCCATAAATGTCGCAGAAGGCCGACTTGCAGCAATTCTGGTTGATCTTTTTTTTTATACCGCTATATTGACTTATCAGAAAGCGGAGACAGCAAAGGCATTAGAATATTTCCAAAGATTAGAACAAATATTAAAATCACACCCACAAAAATTCAATCAGTACGTAAACATGGCAAGATTCTCATATGAAGTTGGCAATTTAAAAGATGCAATTGAATATACTAATGAAGCTCGAAATATTAATGCAAACTCTGCAATGATTTTTCTAAATCTCGGATTTTTCGCAATTATCGAAGACAACAAACAAGAATTTTGTAATAATTATTTTGAAATATTTAAAAGAAGAAATAATACAGATATTAATTGGGTTGATGTTCTTGATTTTCAAATTAAGCAACAAGGCATTCTTACTAATCGGAATATATATTTTCAATTTTCAATTGCATTCATTGAATTTTTATTTCTTCAACAGATTTCTAAAAGTGATTTTCAGAAAATAGTAAATGAATACGAAACTAACGCAGATTTCAATTGCATTTTTGCACTAGGACAAAAAATTCTTGGTTTAGAAAATAATAAAATAAATCCACCCGCTAAGAGGAAGTCGACAATCGGAAAGAAAAGAAAAAGAAAATAAGAATTAAGCTGCACAAAACAAGCTAGCAGCCGCGATTGGGATTTTAGGTCGAAAACGAGCATTGAACGGTTTTAAAAAGTAACAACGAGAAGTATAATGTGTAAAACAAGAAAATCCCCAGCCAGCGGCTGCTAGCCCACCGTTAGGCACAAGCGAAGAAAAAACCAACGACACTGGTAATTTTGCTGCAAAAGGACAAAAGAGAAAGACGATTTAATGAACAGCCAACGCACATAACAGCACATTTGCAAATGCGCTGTTTTCACGCCAACACACTTTGCTCATATTCAAAGACTTTATGAGTAACTTAGCAACTTAAATTTTAAAATTAGTAAATGACTCAAAAACAGTTAGAGGATTACCTCTGGGGTGCAGCCAATATTTTGCGTGGAATGATTGATGCGGCTGATTTTAAGCAATATATATTCCCTTTACTTTTTTTTAAACGTGTAAGCGACCTTTGGGACGAAGAATTTAAACGGGCGCTGGATGAAAGTGATGGTGATTTAAGTTATGCCGAGTTTGCCGAAAATCACCGTTTTCAGATTCCGGCCGGATGCCATTGGGATGATATAAGGAAGAAATCCATTGATGTGGGAGCCGCCCTCCAACAGGCTTTGAATGGCATTGAAAAGGCCAATTTCGAGATGCTGCACGATGTGTTTGGCGACGCCCAATGGACCAACAAACGCCGGATGAGCGACGAGAAAATGCTTGATTTGATTGAGCATTTCAACCAGATGAATCTGAGTGTGGCCAATGTTCCACATGATATTATGGGTGAAGGCTATGAATACCTGATAAAGAAGTTTGCAGACGACAGCGGCCATACTGCTGCTGAGTTTTATACCAACAGAACGGTGGTGAAACTGATGACGCAGATTACCGACCCAAAAAGCACCGAAAGTATTTATGACCCCACCTGCGGCAGCGGTGGCATTTTATTGAGTTCGGCTTTGCATTTAAAAGCACAGGGCAAAGAATACCGCACACTTAAATTATACGGACAGGAACTGAACCTGATTACCTCGGCTATTGCCCGTATCAATATGTTTATGCACAATGTAGATGAATTTCTGATTGTGCAGGGCGATACGCTGGACAGTCCGCAGATACTTGAAAACGATGAGCTGAAGCAGTTTGATGTGATCATGGCCAATCCGCCTTACAGCGTAAAGAAGTGGAGCCAGCAAAAATGGATGAACGACCCTTTTGGACGCAATATCTGGGGCACACCACCACAGGGTTGCGCCGATTATGCTTTTCAACAGCATATTATGAAAAGCCTGAACCCCGAAACCGGGCGTAGCGTGGTGCTTTGGCCGCATGGTGTGTTGTTCCGCGACAGTGAAGCCGAAATACGCAAACGCATGATTGAAGAAGATTATGTGGATGCCGTGATTGGTTTGGGTAAAAACCTGTTTTATAACAGCAGTATGGAAAGTTGTTTGTTGGTTTGCCGGATGAAAAAGCCCACCGAGCGGAAAGGGAAAATCATTTTTATTGATGCTAAGGAAGAACTACGCATTGACCGCACCAACGCTTGGCTGGAACCGCAACACATAAAAAAAATTAGTGAAGCCTATTGGAAATTTAATGATGTCGAAGGTTTTGCCAAATTAATGAGCAACAAAGATGTGCTGGAAAACAAAGGTAACCTCAGCCTACAATTATATGTAAAACAAATGGCTATTGACAATGAGCATAACACCGAAAAACTGATTGCTGATATTAAAACCGGGCAACAACAAATCAATGATTCCATCGAAAATCTGTTTGTTCAACTTAAAAACATTGGGATTGAGGTATGAGGTTGAGCAAGGATAAATGGGGGAAAGTAAAAATTGGAGAGATCTTTAAGACATCCTCTGGAGGAACACCATTGAAGAAAAAGCAAGAATACTTTAATGGGAATATACCTTGGTTAAAAAGTGGAGAAGTTGCTCAAGGATTAGTTTATAAAGCAGAAGAAACAATAACTGAACTTGGGCTTAAAAATTCCTCTGCTAAATTATTTCCACCAGATACTATATTAGTTGCTATGTATGGAGTAACCGCAGGTGTTGTAGGATTATTAAAATTTGAAACTGCTACTAATCAGGCAATTTGCGGAATTTTTCCTAATGAAAATGTTGATCCTTATTTTTTATTCTCATATTTAAGTTCTAAGAGGGATTACTTTTTAGGTAAAAGCGTTGGGACAGCACAACCTAATATATCTCAATTAACAATTCGTGATACAGAAATTCCCTTGCCCCCATTAGTAGAGCAAAAACAAATCGCTGCCCTTTTTCAATCCATCGAAACGGTTATGGAGCAAGTGGATGGGCAGGTTCAGCATTTGAAGGCATTGCAAAAAACATTGGTCAATGGATTGCTGAACAAAGAACCAGAATTTGGCAATTTATTAAGCAGTAAGAATTGCATACCAAGCACCTTTGGTGAGATTGCTGAATGTGATAAGAAATATCCTGAACACGAGAAAGAAGTAGAACGGTTTGTTGGTTTAGAATATATTGAAGCGGATAATTTTCAGTTGCAGGGTTGGGGCGAAATCGCAAACGGAACTACTTTTAGCAAACGATTTGCCACTGGAGATGTGTTGTTTGGCAAACGCAGAGCCTACCTGAAAAAGGTTGCTATTGCTGATTTTGATGGAGTTTGTTCAGGTGATATTTTGGTAATCAGAGCGAAAGCAAAAAAAATGCTTCAGGGCTTACTTCCTTATTATATTTCAGCAGATGCCTTTATTCAACATGCAGTAAGCACTTCGGCAGGTTCGCTTTCACCCAGAACCAAATGGAAAGATTTGGCTGAATTGGAAGTTTCGATACCGGATATTAAAATACAGGAAAAGATTTTAGAAGTATTGCAACAGTTGGACAACACAGTTAACCAACTCAAACAACAAAAAACAACCTTAAAGAATTTGAAGCAGAAGTTGTTGAATGAAATACTGTCTGAACCATGATTTTTGTGATTAAATGATTACCATGAAAATCACTGAAATCACAACAATCAAACGAATCACAGTTCAGACAATTGCAAGTGAATTGAAAAGGAAAACGGAATGATTAACGAACAATACAAATATTCAGAACTCACTTCCAATATCATAAAGTGTTCCATGACAGTGCATAGCGCATTGGGAAACGGGTTTCAGGAAGTGATTTATCAGCGTGCTCTCGAAATTGAAATGAATTTGGCCGGTATCGAATTTAAAAGAGAATTTGAAATGCCAATTTATTATAGAAATATGCACATTGGAACAAGGCGTGTTGATTTTTTGGTTGAAGGTGTTATTTCCGTCGAACTAAAAGCTTTGACTAAATTAGAAGATGTGCATTTTGCTCAGGCAATTAATTATTTGGAAGCATACAATTTGGAGATAGGTATGTTAATCAATTTTGGAGAAAGAAGTTTAATTTTCAAAAGGTTGGCAAATAAGAAGTTTAAAAGCGATTGAACGATGATTTTTTGTCACTAAATGATTCCTGTGGAAGTAAACATTAATCACAATCTCATTTAATAAAATCAATTCAATCATTTAAATCAAAAAAATCATAGTTCAGACAATTGTTGAATGGATAATGGATTAATCGTAAATTTGAATTATAAATCATCTGAAATAATATGAGCAGGATTAGAATTAAAAACTTCGGACCTATCAAAGAAGGCCTTATCGAAAATGATGGCTGGATAGATGTGAAGAAAGTAACGGTTTTTATTGGAAACCAGGGAAGCGGGAAAAGTACGGTGGCAAAGTTGATTTCGACCTTTACATGGATTGAGAAAGCCACAAACAGAGGAGATATTAATTTGAATGAACTAACTCCATATACATTTCTGAAATTCTTTACGTTTCAAGGAATTGAAAATTACTTTTTGCCAGATACTGAAATCGAATATGAAGGCGATAGGTATTTTATTAATTACAGAAAAAAAGGGAATAAACTAATCTTTGTTGAAGGTAAAAACACTTCATACATAGTTCCCAAACTCATGTATATACCAGCAGAAAGAAATTTCTTAAGTACAATCAAAGATGCTTTCAATGTAAAAGGCTTGCCGGAACATCTGTTTACATTTGCTGAAGAACTCAGAAAAGCCCAAAAACAATCAAACGGGAGATCTATTGAGCTACCAATAAAAAATTATAGCTATGAATATGATGAACAAACTGAAAGCTCATTTTTATACAACAAAAATCACCGCATCAATTTAATGCAGGCATCAAGTGGTTTTCAGTCCTTAATACCATTGTTTCTAGTTACACGATATTTGATAAACCTAATCGAGAAAAGCAAAGAATCTCCGCGAGAGAGTATGAGCGTTAACCAGTCAATCAGAATGAGTGAAGAAATTACCAATATAACGCTTAATAGCTCACTATCAATTAATGAAAAACAGCAACAACTTAATAAAGTAAAATCAAAATATATAAATAGATGTTTATTTAGTATTATAGAAGAGCCTGAGCAAAATCTGTTTCCTTCATCACAGCGGCTTATTTTAAATAGTATTTTAGCATTTAACAAAAGACCATCTACCAATAAATTGATAATCACCACTCACAGTCCTTATATAATCAATTATTTAACACTTGCTGTTCAAGCGCATTCATTAAAAAATAAACTCAAATATGAATCCGTAAATGATCCTGTAAGTTTACTAAGTAGGTTAAATGGAATTGTTCCGACGACAGCCACTATTAAACAGGAAGATTTAGTGATTTATGAAATGAATGATTTGAATGGATCAATTACCAAATTGGGTAATTTTGAGGGTATTCCATCAGACAAAAATTATCTAAATCAATCACTTAGGCGTGGTAATGAAATGTTTGATTCACTTTTAGCTATTGAACAAGAATTATAAGTATGGATTTTTTTAATGCCGTATGTCAGGAACCACCAAGAAATACTAATCTGTTTGGTTTGTGTGACGATCAATTAGGAGGAAAAGCTTATTCTGATATTGCTACACCTAATAATTGGGTTGCAACAGTTAGAAATGAAAAAAACAAAACTTTGGTTTTTACTGCAATTGATAAATGTGTTATAAAGGACCATGAAGAAATTGGTAGAGGCCGTTGTGATGGAATGTTAATTTCGGATAGTAGTCTTTATTTAGTTGAACTAAAAAATTCATTACCTCCCTGGCAAAGCATTGCAATCGAGCAACTTGAATCTACTATTCAATTTTTGACTCAATATCATGCTGAAACAATAAAAGATTACACGCATAAGAAAGCATTTGCCTGCAATAAAATAAGAGCCAGATTTCAGGTCATTGACAATGAAATTAATATGCGATTTTTCAGAACATATGGCTTCCGAATAGATATTCAAGCTGAAATAATTATCGTTTAGACATGGCCTTCAACGAACAAAATACAGTAGAGCATTTTATCATTCACCAACTTACCGGGGTGAACCTAAATGCCGTGCATGGCAATGTTGTTAGAGAAGATGCAGTTGATTATGATTCTGTCCAATGGCGATATGTACAAGCCGATCTGCTGCAACGCGATTTTAGTGATGTGTTGGTCGAAAAAGAACTGAAAGAAGCCCTTTGCCGGTTAAATCCGGCTATCGCTGCTCAAACTGAAAGAGCCGACGAAGTAATTCATAAACTCAGAGCAATACTTATTACCGTTAACAATGTGGGCCTGGTGAGAGCCAACGAAGAATTTGCCAGATGGCTGCGCAACGAAATGACACTTCCATTTGGTAAAAACAGCGCCCATATCGCTATTCGCCTGATTGATTTTGACGTATTGAAGAACAACAGTTTTGTACTTTCCAATCAATTCAAACTCAAAGCCAGAGAAATTAAAATACCTGACATCGTCATGTTTGTCAATGGGATACCACTGGTGGTTGGTGAAGCCAAAACACCTGTAAGGCCGGCAGTAACCTGGTTCGATGGAGCACATGACATTCATGTTGTATATGAAAATGCAATTCCTCAACTGTTTGTTCCTAATGTGTTTTCGTTTGCTACTGAGGGAAAAGAAATCTTTATCGGAGGTGTACGTACACCCTTGGAATTTTGGGCACCATGGAGAATTGAGGATGAGAAAGATGAACTGAGTCATTTTATTGGTCTGCATGATGTAGCCAAACAATTAACGCATCTGCTTAAACCATCCACTTTGCTGGATATTTTGCAGTATTTTAATGTTTATGCTACCAACAGCAAGAAAAAGAAAATAAAAGTTGTTTGCCGGTATCAGCAGTACGAGGGAGCCAATGCCATTGTGCAAAGGGTAAAAGAAGGTGAAATAAAAAAGGGATTGATCTGGCATTTTCAGGGCTCAGGTAAATCATTGCTAATGTTGTTTGCTGCGCAAAAATTGCGGAAACAGCAGGATTTGCATAATCCAACGGTTATCATCGTTGTTGACAGAATTGATCTTGACACCCAAATAACAGCTACCTTCAACACTGCCGAAGTTCCCAATATGATCACTACCGACAACATCAAAGAATTGCATAAGTTGTTGGAACACGATACCCGGAAGATCATCATCACCATGATTCACAAGTTTAAAGATGCTTATCCTGATATGAATACCAGGGATAACATCATTTTGATGGTGGATGAGGCACACCGAACGCAGGAAGGTGATTTGGGAAGAAAAATGCGAAACGCATTACCCAATGCATTTTTGTTTGGATTGACCGGAACGCCTATAAACAAAGCAGATAAAAATACTTTCTGGGCTTTTGGAGCCGAACAGGACAGTGGTGGTTATATGAGTCGTTACACTTTTCAGGAAAGTATCAGAGATAACGCCACCTTGCCTTTGCACTTTGAACCACGATTGCCAAATTATCATATCGATAAAGAAGGTCTCGACATTGCGTTTAAAGAAATGGCGAACGACCTCAACGAAACTGACCGGAATAAACTCAGCCAGAAAGCTGCGAATATGGCCGTGTTTTTAAAATCTCCGGAACGTGTAAATACGATTGTGGCAGACATTATCGAACATTTCAAGGCCCACGTTGAACCTGAAGGTTTGAAGGCCATGATTGTTACACCCGACCGCGAAGCCTGTATTCAATATAAAGAAGCAATTGACAAGCTGATAAATCCGGATGCCAGCGCAGTTGTGATCAGTTCATCAGCCAACGATGATTTTGAGTTCAAACAACTGTGGGCAATGGATAAAGACCAGCAGGAAAAGCTTATCGAAAAATACAACGATTCTGATTCTAACCTGAAATTTCTGATCGTAACCGCCAAACTACTGACTGGTTTCGATGCTCCGATTCTGCAAACCATGTATTTAGACAAGTCGTTGAAAGACCACACACTTTTACAGGCTATTTGCAGAACCAATCGCTTATTTCCGAATAAAACCTTCGGGAGAATTGTGGATTACTTTGGTGTATTTGATGATACAGCGAAAGCCCTGGCATTCGATGAAGAAAGTGTAAAACAGGTAATTACCAATTTACAGGAATTGAAAGACAAACTTCCGGAATGGATGGAAAGATGTATAAATCATTTTGCAGATGTTGACCGCTCCTTGCCAGGTTTCGAAGGACTACAAAGAGCTCAGGAATCTATCAACACCAATGAAAAACGAGATGCCTTTGCAAAAGATTTCAGTAGTCTGACAAAATTATGGGAATCTTTATCGCCAGACCCTGTTTTAAACCAATTTGAGAGAGACTACAAATGGTTATCACAGGTTTATACCTCTGTAAAACCTGCATCGGACGATAATGGAAGATTGTTGTGGCACGCTTTAGGAGCGCAGACAACGGCCTTAATTCACGAACATATTCATGTTTCGGGAATCAATCACGATATGGAAGAAATGATTCTGGATGCAGAAGTGATTGACGAATTAATGAACAAGAAAGACCCGAAACAAGCTGAGGAAGTATTAAAAATACTAATCAGTCGCCTTAACAAACACGGAAATAATCCGACTTTTAAACGCCTGAGTGAAAGGTTGGAAGCGATTCGAAACAAGGCAGAAAAAGGATTGATTAGTTCCATAGAATTCATCAAGGAACTTTGCCAGTTAGCGAAAGAAACAATACAAGCCGAGAAAGTTACTGAACCGGTTAAAGAACAGAAAAATGTAAAGGCAGCCTTAACAGAGTTGTTCCTTGAACTGAAAACTGACACAACGCCTGCCATTGTTGAACGCATTGTAAACGACATTGATGAAATTGTTAGAGTGGTTCGTTTTGACGGTTGGCAAAACTCAACTGTTGGAGAAAGAGAAGTGAAACGTGAATTACGTAAAGTGCTTTGGACAAAATATCAAATCAAAGACGAGGACCTTTTTAACAGGGCTTATGATTACATAAAAGAATATTATTGAGACTGGCTATCGCAAATATGCAAACCTTGCTGAATGATTTTAAAAATAGACAATTGAATATTTTTATAACTATATGAAATACAAAAACATTGCTTCAATTTAATTGGTTCGGTGTGCAATATACTCAGCGTGAAAAAATTTAATAAACTTGAATTTAAAGTATTAATATTCAAAATATTTGACAATAACACTTCGGATATGATATCAAATTCATACAGAGGTATCAGAAAATGGCAAATGACAGTTTCAGCACCAAAAAGTACCTTTAACTTTTGAATAAAATTATTAATCTGGATCATGAATACATTAATCTGACAGATTTTATGAATTTCGAAACCAGTAATGAGCTTGTGTTTGAGAATTCTAATAAATATTGGATATGTAACTGAATTTGAAATTAATTTGATATCTATTTAAAACAAAGAGTAAAATGCACTATTTGAAATGTAATTATTGTGGACACTTTAATGAAGTTAAAACTGAGTATTTGGTTTTTTGCGCTAACTGTGATAAGAAACTTGAAAACAATTATTCTGACTGGACTAAACGTAATCCTGAAAAGTCATTTGAGGATTTTAAAGAGTTGAATTGTACAACGGAGAAAGTAGAATTGTCAAATGAATTAACAAAATCAAAGCAGAAAAAAGAGCTAAAATATTGGATTGGATTTGCTATTGCTTTTGCGATTTTTTATGCCATCGGGCAGATTGGCGGAGATAAGATCGCTGGTTTATTCCGAAAATCGTCATTTGACAAAGCATTGATGGAGACCGCAAGTGAGATAAACAAATCATGCCCGATAATGATTGATAATGCTACACGACTGGATAATTCTATTGCATTGGAAAACAATGAATTTCAATATAATTACACCCTTGTCAATATGGTGAAGGATTCAATCGATATTAACGAATTAATAAATTATCTTGAGCCATTAATAACCAATTTCGTTAAGACAAACCCTGATTTGCAGGCTATGAGAGATAATAAAGTAACTGTGAATTATTATTATAAGGATAAAACCGGAGTTTTTTTATTTACAATTTCTGTAAAACCTGAAGAATACGAATGATACATTGCGCTGCCAATAATTATCGGATTTCATGTGGCCGGAACAATCCTTCCAATATCAATCGGGAGAAGCACCTGTTAAACACAAACCATCCTGCACATTAAATGGAAATTGGATTGGGTTCTGTTTGTAAATAGACGAATTGAAAGTAATATTCTGCCAATCATTCGATGATATTTTGCTAAATGCTTTTAGAACGTAAGTGTTCATTGTAAGCCATAAATCTGAAATTCAATACATTAAATTCGAAATAAGTGATTTCAAAACACCTGAACAAATATTTCCTGAATTATTCAATTATACTTTTTGTAATATGTTCCTACGTACTTTATCTGGCATTTAATAAGAAAGGTCTTGAGATTTATTACATCATTGTGGCTGTTATTTCTATTTTAGGTTTTACTAAATACTCCATCACGAAAGATTTGGGTCTATCATTTAAGCCGTTCAAAGACAAAACCTTTTATTTTTACCAGATTCCAGTAATAATTTTATCGAATCTCATTTTGTTTCTGATCCTCAGGAATTCTATGGTAAGTGAAGTACAGGACAGTAACAAAAACCCTTTCTCTTTGCTTTTGCTCGGCTTCTTCTTTTTCAGCAGCATAAGGACTTTTGGTGAGGAATTTATTTTCAGAGCTATTTTGTTGTTTAAAGATTTTAAGCGTAACAATTTATTCTTCTGGGGGCTGAATTTTATTCAGGCTTTTCTTTTCAGCCTTATTCATTATTACATAGCAGATGATTTGACAAGCAGAATTGTTTTTACAGTGTATGTATTTTTCCTTTCTGTTTATTTTGGCTGGCTGAACAGAAAATTTAATAGCCTGATTCCCAGCTGGACAATTCACTGGATGAATGGTTTACAGACTTTAATAATGGCGATTATCTTTTAGAAATTGTCAAAAATTTATAGATGATGGCTCCCCAAAAAATCATAAAGTTCAAAACCAGATTGAAAAATTATTTATTCTTGTAGTATAATAACGAAAGGCATATATAGCCGGCCATAATTTAATTTTAAACAATTTCTTATCATTTAAAAGAAAAATAGATGATGAATCCTGAAAACCTGACAGATTTAAGTGACCAGACGCTTTTAAAGAAAATGAAAAATTTACAAACCAATAAAATAGTGGATGCTACCATTATTGGTGTTACCATTGGAATTGCAATTTACAGTCTGGTAAAAAATGGTCTGGAGTTTTTCACTTTCTTTCCATTACTAATAGGCTATATGATCATCAGAAATTCAGCGAATAATAAAATCCTGGAAAAAGAAATACAAAAAGAATTAGATTCCCGAAAGCCAAAAGGATAAATTTTAGACAGTTTTATTATAGAATCTTCTTCTGATAATCAGTTTTTTATTTGGTAGGCCCGCTCATACCGATCGCTCAATATCAATAAGTTAAGGATTTTAAATCTGAAATGTTTTTACCGCAAAGTTCGCTGAGGAGGCGCAAAGAGCCACAGAGTTATTATTCGGCGTCATTCTTTGCGAAACTCTGCCCATGCCTTTGCGGCTCTCTGCGGTTAAATTTTGTGCCATTTTTTGTTAACTTATTGACATTGCCCGATTGCACCTTCCTGAACGATGAATCTCTTTTTAAGGAATCAGAAATCTTGCGCCGTTCTCATCAACAACCTGTTTTTTGTAAGAATCAGGATAACCGGGTTGTGAAGGTGAAACCGGATATCCATAAGGGTTCCTAATAAATTGTCCGTCTTTTTCTTTTTTCACATTGCCATCCATATACTTCACCAACAGAAAATTACCCAGGTTTCGCCATGTATCAACTGTATGGTTGGCGGCTTTGGTTGAATAATCCGTCAGGAATTTTACCGCCTCTTCCGGCTTTTCATTGTAAAGCGCCAGTGCCTGAGCATCTGTACCTGCAATATCTGCACTGAACTTACTCTCTAACTCATTCTGCACTTTTGTCACATCAGGCATCACCCGGTTATAAAACAAATAAGCAAAATGAGCCAGCCGGTTGAATACCCAGAAAGCCGCTGTTTCTGAATAAGTCAGCATATCGCCATTTCCTTCTGCAAAACAAAGTGGAACGGCATTTATACTGCAATAAAATGGAACATACACCGTAGTGGAAGCATCATCAACCCCAAACCAGTTTATCCCACCGATGGCATCAGGCAACCAGCTCCGCATCTGAACAATATATGAAAATCCGGTTTGCTGGGTTGCAGTAGTCCTTTCGTGAAAATATTCCTTCTCCTCATATTTCCATGTGAGCGGCCGCCAGCGGTAAGGCAATCCAAACGGACCTGCACCGTCATCTTTCGCCATATCGAGTTCTGTTCCTTCAAGATGATCACGTTTGAATGACATCAGATCGCGTGGTGTAAGCTTGCGATCGGGCTTGATAAACAATGGCATACGACGACTCAGGTCTTTTCCGGTGGCATAATCCCAGTACTGTTTCATATCCTGATTCACATGGTTAAACATACTCCATACCCTGAGTTCACAAAAACGGGCCGCTTCAAAATCGAGCGGATTGTAAATATCCGAGAAACTAAAATCTGCATCCTCACCGGTAAAATACCCTTTCGTCCGGGCAAATTCAATAACATCATGTGCATAAATAACTTCAATACCAGGATTATTTAGTTTATCCCAATCTTTGTCGGATATGGATGTTTTTCCATTGCGTAAGGTAAAACGGGTGATTCGCGCGTGATTTGCATGGGCCGAGATATATCCTTCCGGAACACGCATCGCCACCCATACAGCGCCTTTGTTCACATTAACCATTTCCTTTGACTTTTTATCGGGTTTCAT
>CAJBPB010000079.1 GCA_903957365.1 uncultured Bacteroidota bacterium | reverse complement strand
TTTGGAAGGCGAAACCGTGAACGAAGGTGATTTCTCCTGATGGAAGGGGCAAAGCCCGATCAGGTTGCTTCCGCGACGTTTCAGGTTAACGAATTCACCCACTACCTCTTCGATGTGGGCACTTTCCAGAATTTTGGCTGTGGTATCTGCCGGTATCACGTATAGATTATTTTGAGGGCTAAGTTACAAAATGCTGTGAGTTTGATTAATTTTACTTTATTCAATTGCAACGATAATGTAACTGAACACAACTTATTTTATTGATATACAAACAAATATAAACATGAATCAAGTAAAACGACTTTACCGTTCCCGGACAAATAAAATGCTGGGTGGCATTTGTTATGGACTTTCCGAATATTTTGATATCGATCCCAGCATTGTCCGCATAGCCTGGGTGATATTTACCATGCTGGGTGGCGCCGGATTGCTGGCCTATCTGATATGCTGGATCGTAGTTCCGGAGGAACCATTTATGCCATAAAGGAAGAAAAATGAAAATCCGGATAAATTCTCTGTAAGTTAGAAAAACCTGACCACTGTTAATTTATTCCAGACTTAGGGTGCCTAATCGCTTACTTTTTCAACCATACTTCAACCTCTTCCATCTGAACTGCCGGAAGATCGAGTTTATTTTTCTTACGGTAGCCGTTCAGTTTATTCTGAATAACGGCTGCCTTTTCTGACTGTAACATCTCGACCGACACAAAACCAGCCGGAACCAGATGTCCGGCCCATACTGCTGAAACGCCTATTTCGATGAAATCGTCGGCACTCACACCTTTTCTTATTTTTTCGGGACGCATCTGCGGGAAAAACAATACTTCCTGAATGGTGGTATTCCCGGTGAGCAGCATCACCAAACGGTCAATCCCGATTCCCATGCCCGATGTCGGTGGCATTCCATATTCGAGGGCACGCAAAAAGTCCTGATCAATAAACATAGCCTCGTCATCACCGCGTTCCGAAAGGTTCATCTGGTCCTCGAATCGTTTACGCTGGTCAATCGGGTCGTTCAGTTCGGTATAGGCATTGGCAATCTCCTTGCCGTTGATCATGAGTTCGAATCGTTCGGTGAGTTCAGGATTGTCGCGGTGACGTTTGCAAAGTGGTGACATCTCCACCGGATAATCGGTGATGAAGGTAGGCTGAATATAATGGTGTTCGCATTTTTCACCAAACAGTTCATCAATCAGTTTGCCTTTTCCCATGGCTTCGTTGATCTCAACACCCAGTTTCCGGCATATCGTGCGCAGTTCTGCTTCATCGCTCTGGCTGACATCGAATCCGGTATGTTCTTTGATCGCATCAAGAATCGCAATCCGTTTGAAAGGCGCTTTAAATTCTATTTCGTTATTGCTGATTGTAACCTTGGTTCCACCGGTTGTTTCAACAGCAACTCTTTCAAGCATTTTCTCTGTAAAATCCATCATCCAATGGTAATCCTTGTAGGCCACATAAATCTCCATCACTGTGAATTCAGGATTGTGTGTACGGTCCATGCCTTCGTTACGGAAATCTTTTGAGAACTCATACACTCCATCAAAACCACCGACAATCAGACGTTTTAGGTAGAGTTCATTGGCAACCCGCAGATAAAGGGGAATATCGAGTGCATTGTGGTGTGTGATAAACGGACGGGCAGCGGCACCACCCGGAATCGGTTGGAGTATCGGTGTCTCTACCTCAAGATATCCTTGTTCGTTAAAGAAATTACGCATCGAATTGATGATTTTGGTGCGTTTGATGAAGGTCTCTCTTACTGATTCATTCACAATAAGATCGACATAACGCATACGGAAACGTTGCTCAGGATCGGTGAAGGCATCATAAATCTGGCCGTCTTTCTCTTTCACAATGGGTAAGGGTCGAAGCGATTTGCTCAACACTTTCAGTTCACGCACATGGATGGTGATTTCACCCATCTGTGTAACAAACACATACCCACGCACACCGATGATGTCACCTATATCGAGCAAACGTTTGAAAACAGTATTGTACATGGTTTTGTCTTCGCCCGGGCAAATATCATCGCGTTTGAAATACAATTGTATTCTTCCTTTCGCATCCTGCAACTCACAAAAAGAAGCAGCGCCCATGATGCGCCGGCTCATGATACGGCCTGCAATGCTTACATCCTGCAAGGACGATTCATCTTCCCTGAAATTGCTGTTGATGAAATCAGTTGTCGTATTTACCTCAAAGGCTTCCGGTGGATAAGGGTTGATACCCAGGTCATACATTTCTTTTAAGGCACCACGGCGCACTTGTTCCTGTTCGCTCAAAATCAAACTCATTGTTGAAAAATTTCGGCAAAGATAGGGAAAGAAGTTCTAAGCTAAATAGTGCTCTTCTATAAACACAGTGTCTGGGCTAAAAAGTTCACCGTTGAGGCAAGTGCTGAGCCAGAAAGCGGAGTTTACTCATTGTAAATGCGATACACTGAGCATGCCGAAGTGAGCATTTTAGGCTCAATCATAACGATGAGAGCGAACATTATAAACAGGCACTGTATAAAAAAAAGAGGCGAACCAAACCGGTCCGCCTCTTTATACTATCTGATCAGAGTATTTATTCTCTTACAAGAATTTTCTTGTTGAAAGTTTTGCCATCTGATTCTATCTGTACAAAATAAATGCCTTTTGCAAAAGCTGATAAATCAATTTGTTGCTGTGTGCTTCCAAAAACATTGATATTCACATTGTCAACAACCACTTTACCTAAGTTGTTAATAACACGAACTTTTACGTCTTTTGCAGTTGCACTTGCCATATTGACAACGAATTTACCACTTGTCGGATTAGGTAAAACAGACAATTCAACGCCATTTACCTTTTCACTGATGGCTGTGCACTCATCTACAACAACCAGTTGGGTAGCAACATCGCTGCATCCAAACTCAGCATCGGTATAAGTGTATGTCACAGGGAATGAACCTACTCCGCTAGTCAAAGGATCGAAATAACCATCTACTACACCAACGCCTGAGTAAACACCACCAGCTGGAGAACCCTGTGTTAACTGGTATGGAGTACCATCTTCAAAACACAAATCCGGAACTTCACCAAATGTAACTGCAATGTCAGGATGAACAGTAATAAAGTTTTCTTTGGTAACCATCAATGTTTCACTTCCATTGGTTACTGTAAGGGTAACATCATAATCTCCAACTGAATTGTAATTAATCACAGGGTGCTGATCGTAAGAAAATTCAGGAGTTCCACCAGGGAAAATCCAGGTATAAGACAAATTATCTCCAGTTGACATGTTTTCAAAATGGACTTCAGTCGGACCACAACCAGTGGTGACATCTGCTGTAAAATCGGCTGACATTGGAATTGCAAGATCACTCACCATGATTTTTGCACAATGCATCACTTCTTTGGTTGTATTATTCTGAACCCAGGCAATCAATTCGCAATTGTCTTTCACCCAGCTGTTGTTAAATGTGAAAGTCAAAGGAACAGTAAGTGTTTCACCGGTTGCCATTGTAATCGGGGTTCCCATTTGGGTAGGAACCATCAAACGGTTAACAAAATTACACTCGGTCATTCCCTGCCAGTTGAACTGAATATCTGATTCTGTCAAAGCCAGATGAACAACAATGTTATCCGTTTGATAATCAGCCACTTTTTCGATCTCAACATTAACAGTATAATTGTCACCACTGTTATTACCCGAAATATTCATCAGGAAAGAAGTGGGTACGGTCATACGGCTGTTTACCTTGGCAATGTATTGTGGGTACATTGTTTGTGAATGGCTTCCGCCGACAACAGGGTTTCTACCATCAAAATAACCAGTCGGGTAACCGGAAACATTGTAGTAAGTGTCATTACGGTAGTTTGAATAGGTGTTGTCATAATTGTCACCATTGTGATTTTCAATAATGGCAACAGGATCACCGTTTGCATGTAAATCATCGGCAGCCATAGCTGCTCCGGGGCAATAAGTACACCAGGTACCTGTAGCGATCTCCACCAAAACCAATTGGCGGGGAACCTGCGTTTGTGCATAATTGAACAAGGCTATTAAAACAAAGCAAATTGAAAGAATAGTTTTTTTCATAGTTTTAAAAAATTAAGGTTAACGATTGATAATTAGTTTCTTTTGAATTGTTTTTTTGCCTTCCACAACCAGATTGTACACGCCCGAAGGTTGTCCGGTTAAGTTGATTGGAAGCAGATTGGTCGATGAATTTACATCATCCTGGCGATATACTTTGTTACCGGTAGCATCATAGACAGTAATTTTTACTGTTTCAGAAATTGTTTGATTGAATTTGAGGGTAAATAATCCGGTACTTGGTATTGGATATACTTCTACTGAGTTTTCATTGTTTTCTGATAAGCCTGAGCAATCTTTAAATTCAACACTTGCCTCGGTTGAACGTGTGATACAATTCTGAGCACTGATCAAATCAACATAATAAGTATGAACACCAACGCCTGCAGCGCTTCCGCTGATTGAAACCGTCTGGGTTGTTGCTCCATTTGACCATAGATAATTGTAACCGGCGATACCGGCATCAAAAGTTACCGTTTCGGGTAAACATTTAACATAACTGGCGCCAAGATCAGCGACCGGTGGCATTTCGTTGAAAGTCAACTGAACAGCATCGGTATTTGAGCAGCCAAGCGGACTGGTCACAGTAACTGACAATTCATGTGTTCCATATCCCAGTTCTGCCGGGGAAACTGAAATTGTCTGGGTTGTTGCTCCATTCGACCACAAATAAGATGAACCAGTATTCTGGGCATCAAGTGTAATAGCAGCATCACCGCATTGTTGTTGGTTCTCACCAATATTCACAGTTGGAAGCGCTTCAATAGTAACCGTAATTGCATCCTGACTGATACATCCAAAAGCTGAAGTAACAACGACAGAAATTTCATGTGTTCCAACACCGAACCCGGCAGCTGATACAGTTAAGGTTGATAAAGTTGTTCCGTTTGACCATACATAAGCAGAGCCTTCATTGGCTGCGTCCAGTACAATTGATTCATCACCACACAATGACATATCATCACCAAGCGCAACAACAGGAAGAGGATGTACTGTAACTAAAACAGGATCACTCTGAATGGTTGTCAAACCTTGCACGGCATATCCGATATAGGTGGTTGTGACGACAGGACTGACCACTGGTGACTGTTCTTCTGAAACAAGTTCACCCGCTTCAGTTTTCCAGTAATAGGTAAAGTCACCTGATCCACCCGTTGCCTGAGCGAACAATTGGGTTGAACCACCTTCACAAATTTCAGCAAATTCTGAGGAGACAATAAATTCGATATCTGTCACAATGAGATGAATCGGGACAATAACGACATCATTGTCAGGGTCATTGCTCGAAATATGCAGGTTAGCATAATATTCGCCCATTTCAACATCTGTCGTTTTGAATGTAACAGTAATCGTTTCGGTAGCACCCGGAGCGATCACACCCACTTTCGGAGCATAGCTTAACCAGCTGACCACATTCAAAGTATAATCTTCAACTTCACCATAGGTGGTTGCTCCGCAAGGAGAAACTTCGCCGGTATAAGTAATACGAATTCTCATGCGGGTTGCACCTGATGCAGCACCTACCGGAGCAAGAATACTGGCTGTGTACGGTCCGTTTCCGGGAGTACCTGAAACAGTGATTGCTTCGTCATCAAATACGCCATTCTGATCCCAGTCAACCCAAACACCACATTGGTCACTGCTATAAGGGGTTCCGTTTGTAACTGTTAATAAAACAGGCACATCTCCTTTTACTTCAGTTGAGAGGGCAGTATAATCGTGGTAATTATCTGCACCTGATGACTGATCGATGTCACCCATCTGAACGCGTGAGATATATTCGTCACTTCCACCGGAAGCACTGCAGTATTCAGTGACTTCTTTGTTCACTTCGATGAATTCAGAAGCGATGGAATAATTCATTTCAAGTTGTCCGATATTCGATACTACGATCGTACGTTCTGCAATTTCATCAGGGAGCATGGTTTGTGTCAGGCTCATCGGGTCAACTGTAATCTGGGCATCGCCCCATTGAACGCGTTTTGTAGATGAACCGCTTTCGTCATCAACATAGGCAGCTGTAACAGCATAATTGTAAATGCCATAGGCAGGTAACTGATCGTTGTAGCTGTTGCCAGCAGGAGTTCCTATCAATACACCATCGCGATAAACATTGAAATTTGTAAATCCTGGAGCAGTTTCATATTCCCAGTTCAGACTGGTAATACCTGTTTCGAAAGCAACCTCAGCCAAAAGGTTAAAAGGTTTACTCAATGAATTTGTTTCATAAAATGATGAATAGGTCATCATTTTACCATCACGGTTATCAGGCCAAACCGGATAAACCATACCGTCACGTGCGGCAATACCAAGATAATCGCCCATATAACCACCAGCAAGTCCAGGGATAGCTGAAGGGGTGAAAGCAACGTCTGAAACTTTAAAATCTTCCCAGGTTTCGCCGGCATCGTAGCTGTTTGCACAGAAAGTTTCACATTGTGTGCTGCTTACATTGCGGTCGCCATAGAAGATGGTGCTAAGTGTCCCGGTAACAGGGTCGCATGTAATCCATGGGAAATAATGCTCTTTTCCTTCACCGTAAGGATTCTGATTTACACGTATTGGATCTGACCAGGTGGTTCCATTGTCCAAAGACTTGATCATATAAACGTCAATACTTTCGTTGGTGTTTACACCTGGTGTTCCAATATTGGTCCAAACAACATACAGTGTACCGTTGTTGTTTCCGCCTGAAATATCAACTGTTAAAACAGGAAATGAATTTACCCTGTGATTCTTGCTTGTTTCAGTGGTACGGATACCTCTGATATTGTCAATAATTTTTACTGCTGGTTCAAAAGTTGCACCACCATCGAGTGACCGTGAAAAACCAATGGCGCCTTCATCAGTTGGCCAACCGTCATATACCGACCAAACTGCATATACTTCTCCGTTTGGACCAGTATTCACATTAACACCTTGATTATGACTTCCGGCATTGATGGCTGTACTAATCGGTGTGCGTGCTGTCCAGGTGTCACCATCATCAACTGATCGTGAAATTACAATTTCAGCATCATAAGATCCGCCAAAATCAGTCCAGGCATTGTAAAGATTTCCTTCGTAAGGACTTACCGGGCTGTTGTCAATCCAGAAATGATTTTTGTCGGCAAGGTCACCAGGATTTGGTGAAATGGTACGTGTTGTCCAGGTATCACCACTGTTATCAGAATAAGCAACACCTTGTCCGCCTGGATTTGAGATATAGTTTACATACCAACGACCATTTAATCCAATGGCAGTTGCAGGATCACCTGAATTTGGGCCACCAGCACCCTCAACTTCTCCACCCCAGGTTTCAGTGCCATTGAAGGAATAGAAGTCGTTGGCGCCATAAAGACCACCAACCGGATTTTCAGTCGAATTATTTGAATTTAGCACAACCATATTATCAACTGGACTGATAAAAATCGAGTTCTCACTTTGGGTTGAGTTTATAGTGGTAACCGGTACATCCGGTGAATCGTCGGTGACGACTGAGAAAGCTTTAATTTTGCTACCGGTGAAAACTGCAGGAGCAACCCTCACTTCAGGATTTAAAACATAAAGACCTTGTTCGGCCAGACGCTTATAATAACCGTTGTTATCAACCCGCGTATCAACCATATTTCTGCGTTCACGTTCTGATTTTTCGCTGCTGCTGATTGCCCATTGCAACCCTGCCGCCAACGTAATGAGAACTACAAGCAACATTAAGGATAAAGATTTTTTCATGTGTCGTCGTTTTAATTTGACTATAACTAATTTTTAGTGGCCAAAAATAAATAAATTCTTGAGCTAAGCAACCGTTTTGGAAGAAATGTACCAAAAAATAAGAGATTTTGGTGTTTTTTTCTAGATTATTGCATTCAGATTCGCAATCACTTCGATATTAGGTTTGTAAAGCAGGAAAACTTCGTTCAAAATGGCTCAATATGCAGACATCCGATATGAATGATTCGGTTTTTTTTCGTTTATTCTTAACAAATGAATTTTGAAAATATTATGCGTAAACTTTTGGAACCGTTTCATTGTTTAATACGCGCAATCCGTTCATTGCCAGTGCTTTCAATTCATCTTCGCCTGGATATACATGAACAGGGCCAATGCGGTGTACACGCTCAATCACCTGATTTACAAAATATTTATCATGCGCAATGCCACCTGTAATTAAAATACCATCCACCTGAAACTTCAGAACGGTTGCCATGGCCCCGATTTCTTTGGCTACCTGATAAGCCATCGCATCATAAATTAATTTTGCATAGATGTCACCAGCCTGAATACGCTGTTCAACATCATAGGCACTATTGGTTCCAAGATAGGCAACCAGACCGCCCTCACCTTTTATCATTTTTGCCAGTTCCTTTTCAGTGTATTTTCCACTGAAGCAGAGTCTTATGAGTGCTCCGACAGGTAATGTTCCGGTACGTTCAGGAGAAAAGGGGCCATCCCCATCGAGACCCTGATTTACATCAACCACGCGACCCTGTTTGTGCGCGCCCACAGTTATGCCACCGCCCAGATGCACTACGATAAGATTCATTTCTTCATACTTCCGCATAATCGATTTGGCGTGCTGACGTGCAACCGCTTTTTGATTAAGTGCATGAAATATTGATATACGGGGAATCAGCGGGTGCCCTGATATGCGGGCAATATCATCCAACTCATCCACAACAACAGGATTTGCAATAAATGCTCTGGCATCGGGTAAAGATTGGGCAATATCAAATGCAATTAATCCACCAAGATTGCTTGCATGCTCGCCGAGCGGACTGTTTTTCAAATCACGGATCATGGCTTCATTTACTGAATAAACGCCTGATTCGATTGGCTTTAAAAGACCTCCGCGGCCAACCACAGCCCTGATCTGCTCCAGGTCAATTTCAGCCTCCTTTAATTGATTTAACATCAACTCTTTCCGGTAATGAAACTGATCAGTTACTTTTTCAAAACGATCCAGATCCTCCGTTGAATGCCTGATGGTTTTGATATACAATGGGTCAGTTCCTACAAAAACACCAAATTTGGTGGATGTAGAGCCTGGATTGATAGTCAGAATGCGAACTTCTTCGGTAATACCCATTTAGGTGTTGATTATTTTAAATTCAAAATATTTCACGGTGCAGTAAGGGCTGCGAGTGCTATCGAATACAATTTTGTTTTTGTGCTGTCACCTCTTGATGACAAAACCGCCGGAACCTTAGCACCAACAACCATTGCGCCCAGTTCACTGCCGGCCAGTTTGGTATTGGTTTTATAAAATACATTACCTGCTTCAATGTTTGGAAAAACCAGGCAATCGGCATCGCCTGAAACATGGCCGCCAATTTTCTTAATCTCAGCACTTTCACGGTCAATTGCAATGTCGAGTGACAATGGACCGTCGACATAGGCACCTTTGATTTGCCCGCGATCGGCCATCTTTGAAATCACAGCAGCATCCAGACTTGAAGTCATCCGTGAAGAGACCTGCTCGGAGGCGCCTATGATCGCCACTTTTGGTTTCTCAATTCCCAATGCGTGTGCCGTGTGAATCAGATAATTGGTGATTGCTACTTTTTCGTGCAATTCGGGTGCAGGCAATATAGCCACATCACCTACAATCAGCAACTTATGATAATTCTTATTTTCAATTACAGTAACATGACTGAGAATAGCACCTTTGTTCATCAGTCCTTTTTCCTTGTCCAGGATGGCACGCATATATTTGTCAGTGCTAACCAAACCTTTCATCAGCAAATTACCATCACCGGCATTGATCAACTCAACGGCTTTGTAAGCTGCTTTCATTTCATCAGGTTCATGAACAATATTGAATTTGGTAATATCTATATTATGCGCAATACAAACCTTTTCTATTTCATGCTGGTCGCCTACAAGCGTGCCATCTACCAATCCTAAATCAATTGCCATATTTACAGCACTGATTGAATGTTCGTCATTGGCATATGCAGCTACCAATCTCTTTTTCTTGCGGCTCTTCAGCTCCTCAAACATTTGGTCTAACTTCGTGATTTTCATTTTTTTAGACTAATTTTTAATTAAATATTACTGTTAATTCTTTCACATTTAGCGGCAAAGTTAACCAAATTCGTCAAATGGACAAGGCTTTGGATAAGTTTTCAATTTATTTATAATCAATATATTAAGCTCTAAAATGTTCCGATAAATCAAGAAAATCAGTGGAAAAACAAAGCAGCTGTTCTACTTTTTTAAGCAGGTGTTTAATCCGTTAATAAACACTATTCAGTATAAAAATCAATCATTCTGACAATTGCTGTCTCACAGGCGGTGCAAAAAGTATGGCCTTTAAAAGTGTGCATCAGACAATCATGCGCCGGACGATACATTCCCTTTGCTACATAACCACCACCTTCAAAAACACCCAGTGTTTCGTAATACTCCTTTTTATCGGGTGTTGGAACCGGAGTTTCAGGATGTAACAAAGGTTTCCATTTTTTATCAAAATCGACAAGCGTTGTGAGATTTGGCTCCCAGGGTTCAATATTCAGGTTATAGAACTCAGTATAGGAGGTGGACGAATCGAAATACTCGTCACCCAGACCCGCAAACCCATGTCCGAATTCATGCACAATAATCTCACCTGAAAGTTTGTTTTTGCTCGCACTCAGACTATAAAAATTATAAATACCACCACCTCCGTACTTGTCTGAATTTACAAGAATATAAATCTGATCATAGGGAACCAATCCGGCATAATCACGTACCGATTTGTTGTCATATGTCATGCAATAACGCTCACTGTCAAAGGTATAATAACTTGAAGACAAAGCTGTTTCAGGCCATTCATCCGTTGCCGGAATAATCGCACCACTTTCGGCAGATGGAACCATTACTGCACGTATATTGAATTTCTCTTTATGGGTTTTGAAAGGTTCAAAGGCAAACATCTTTTCTGAGAGATTCTGGCAATCGGCAATAAAATCACCCAACTCAGCAGTTGTATATCCATCACCTAAAATAACAATATCGATTGCATTTGCAGATGGAACATCAGCCTTGATATCAAAAACAGAAATTTGTCCGGGTTTTGATGGCCTGATGAAATAACTAGACGGATCGATTTGACAGGTGAATTTTTCTTCCAAAACACCAACATAATTGCGACTTAAAAGCGAAACTGTTACCGGTTTTTTCGGAAATGGAATGACAACCGTTTCCGAAAAACTTCGCATCAAATCTTTCGATTCCGGCGTGGTTTGCCATTCACCAAACAATGAGCTGTAGCCTCTCGAATAAACCAGTTTTTTGCTGCCGGCATCAAATACCCTGACACAGTATTCACCGTACTCCATCGTGTCGATAAGGTTTTTTTTTGAACCACCCCAAAACGGTTCTTCAATAAGCGCCTCAAGTGCATACCATTCTGTTTCGAAATTACCGGCATGGGTATAATCGATACGCAGACTCATCTCTTTAAAAGTACTGTCGAACTGTGCGTGAATTGATTTCAGACTGAATAAAATCAACAATAACAATAAATATTTTTTCATAAAACACGGTTTAAAGAATCAACGAGTAAATTTACACTTTTTTGTAACCGTCGCCAATACCGTTCGTCTAAATTGATGCATGCAACACGATAAAGATATTGTTTGGATTGACAAATGGCTTGCCGGAGACCAGCAGGCTTTCAGGCAACTTGTTGTCAATCATAAAGATATGATTTATACAATCTCGATGAATATCCTGAAAAATCAGGAAGAGGCTGAAGATGTTGCACAAATGGTTTTTATCAAAGCTTTTCAAAAAATTGACACTTTTAAACGTACAGCATTGTTTTCGACCTGGCTATACAGGATCGCTTATAATTTATCAATCAGCGAACTTCGAAAACGAAAAAACAGATTTGTTGAAATTGATGGGCTGAATTTTGAGAAGTTATCAAATAATCTGGCTGACGGAGATATTGACGGATATGACAAAGAAGAAGAATCGGTCCAACTGCTTAGGGCTATGGATAGACTTGAAGCGGAGGAACGAGGTTTAATAAGTTTATATTATATACAGGATCAATCGGTTGAACAAATAAGCTCTATCACCGGATTGGGTCAGTCCAATGTTAAAACAAAGATGTTTCGTATCAGAAAGAAACTATATACAATGCTGATAACACAGAAAATACATTAATTTTACGGCCATGAAGAACGGAGAAGAAAATAGTATCGATCAAATGCTGAAAGGGTTAAAACCCATTGCTGCTCCCAAAGATTTCGAGATAAAGGTGATGCAAAAGATTTCGGTTCTGGAACAAAAAACCGAAAATATATTTTTGCTCCGTCTGCCAAATTATCTGCTGGCAATTAGTTTGGGTGCCGTTGCTGTTGCCATATTTTACCTTGTTGGAATTGAACAGATTCAGTTGATTATTTCCAATTTCAATCCTCTTGGATCAGGCTGGCTTCAATCAGATATGCAACTATTTACAACTGTTTTCAAAACTTTTTCCCACATACCGGTTTTGGTTTTCGTGGTTGGGGCAATTCTGGTTATTCTTCTGATCCTTGAAAGAATAATTCTCAGAAAAATCAGCCGGCCATCCTTTGTTTTTATGTTTTAATCAGAGTTTGTCCATAATGTCCGATTTCTTCGTTATTC
>CAJBPB010000078.1 GCA_903957365.1 uncultured Bacteroidota bacterium | reverse complement strand
CCCTGATATACTTTATCGAAATATTCCCTGGTGGGTACATTGCCCGGTAACTCAAACGGAATATCCGTATTGAATGGTTTGCCAAATCCAAAACCATACATCATATTCTGCCAGTCTTCATAGGCTTCTTTCAAATTCCGGTACTTGCGGTTGTTCAAGATGTTACGGTAGGTGTTCCAGAAATAGGCGTTACATGAATTTTCAATGGCAGGAGCAAGTGGCAGAGGCGACTGATGACTGTGGGTACATTTGATGGGTGATGAGGTTTTTCCCTGACAACTGAATTGTGTTTCGGGCGTGATGGCTCCTGTTTGCAAAGCCACCAGCGCATTTACCAGTTTAAAAGTAGAGCCGGGAGGATAAGTGCCGCTGATGGCTCTGTTAATCAATGGTTTTTCGGGTTGTTCCAGCAACTTATTATAATTAACGCCTCGCACCCGCCCAACCAGAAGATTCGGGTCATATCCCGGACTTGTCACCAGAGCGAGTATTTCACCTGTACTGGGGTCAATCGCAACAACACTGCCGGTTTTTCCGTGCATCAACTCCTCACCGTATTGTTGTAAAACAGCATCGAGTCCCAATACAAGGTCTTTGCCGGCTACAGGAAGCGTATCATATCGTCCGTTTTCAAAACTGCCTTTGGCACGGTTATACACATCCACCATTACAATCTTCAGGCCTTTTTTACCACGCAACGCTTCCTCATAATGCCTCTCCATGCCTGATTTACCAATGTAATCGCCACTTTTATAATAACGGTCGTTGTCAATGTTTTTCTGGTTCACCTCTCCGACATCGCCTAAAATATGAGCAGCAATCGGTGAAGGATATTTTCGAAGGGTACGTGCCTGAAAATAAAAGCCCGGAAAATGATAAAGTTTCTCAGCAATGTAACCGTAATCTTCCTTGGAGACCTGCTCGAGAAAAATGGAGGCACGATGACGCGAATGTGCGCTTGCTTTTTTAAACCGGGCCGTGAATGCCTGACGATCAATCTTTAACAACCGGCAAAACTCAAGGGTGTCCATTTGCTTGACCAGCTTTGGGGTAACCATCAGGTCATATGCCGATTCGTTGTAAACCATTACTTTGCCATTGCGGTCAAACATTTTACCACGCGCAGGAAATTGCGTCATATAACGCAATACATTGTTCTGTGATGAAAGTTTGTAGGAAGTATTGATCACCTGAAGATAAAAGAGCTTGCCAACGAACAAGACACCAACCGCCAGAAATATAAAAATAATGATGTTTTGTCGAGTTGCGTAGAGATTCTTCTTCATTCAGGCTTCCTTTCGGATTGCAAAAGTAAATATATCCAGTGAATTGTGAAGGATCTATTAAAGCAATTCATTATTCAATACACGTTGATAAATGCTATATGATTCTTTGTATCAAAACAATATAACGAAAAGCAAAAACAGAATTCTTATAATTATTTGGTCTGAACATGGAATAAGTGAATTTTCACTGTAAAATGGAGCGAAAAATGACATATTTTCGCTTCAATGATTCAGGAAATAGAGATCTCCGGTTTTTTAACAACGAATATTCCTTTGATTGATGTTCGCTCACCCGGTGAACATGCAAAAGGCCATATTCCGGGCGCGGTAAATATCCCGCTTTTTTCGGACACCGAAAGGGCGCATATCGGAACCGTGTATGTACAGCAATCAAAAGAAAAAGCGACTGCTCTCGGGTATCAGTATGTCAATCCCAAGCTTTCCGATTTCATAGTTCAGGCTAAAAAGGCCGCCCCCAACGGTAAAGTAGTGGTGCATTGCTGGCGCGGTGGGATGCGCAGCCGTTTGTTTGCAGCATTTTTAAATGAAAATGGTTTTGAAGATGTTTCGTTGATCATTGGAGGATACAAAGCCTATCGAAACCATGTACTGGCCAATTTCGACATTCCCTTTAATCTTAAAATTGTAGGTGGTTATACAGGAAGTGCAAAAACGTATGTTATCAAGGAAATAAAATCAGCCGGATTTCAGGTAATTGACCTCGAAGATCTGGCCAATCACAAAGGTTCCGCTTTTGGAGAAATCGAAAATCTGGCTCAGCCAACGGTGGAGCAATTTGAAAACAATCTGTTCGATGTCTGGCGTAAACTGGATTATACCCAACCGATCTGGCTCGAAGACGAAAGTCATAACATCGGAGGAGTGAATATTCCGATGAACCTTTTCAATCAGATGCGCGACAGCACTGTGTTTTTTCTGGATATTCCCCGTGAGGAAAGGGCAAAGCATCTGGTTACCGAATATGCCGATACCGATACAGATTTGCTGGTGAAATCGATCGGAAGAATATCGAAACGTCTGGGCGGATTGAATACCACCCATGCGCTTGCGTTTTTACAGGAAAAGAAATTTTATGAGGTTGCTTTAATGGCACTCAGTTATTACGACAAAACCTATCTGAAAGGGATGCAGATGCATGCATCGGGGAAAGTCATCGTGTTTCCGAAGCAAACCACTGATCCCATAAGCAATGCACAAACAATCATGGAGTATTATGAACAACACGAACGAAATAAAACTAACCCAATATAGTCACGGTGCAGGTTGCGGCTGCAAAATTTCACCCAAAGTTCTAAGTACAATTCTGAAGAGCAACATCGAACCGGTTATCGATCACAGGTTATTGGTGGGTAATGAAAGTTTAGATGATGCCGCTGTGTATGACCTTGGTAACGGCACAGCGATTATCAGTACAACCGATTTTTTTATGCCGATCGTTGACGATCCCTTCACTTTCGGAAGGATTGCCGCAACCAATGCCATCAGTGATATTTATGCAATGGGTGGAAAACCTTTGCTCGCCATTGCTATTTTAGGATGGCCGGTCAATGTACTGGCTCCCGAAATCGCGCAGAGGGTAGTTGATGGAGGCCGCCAGGCATGCAAAGATGCAGGTATATTGTTGGCCGGAGGTCACAGCATCGATAGTCCAGAACCCATATTCGGACTGGCAGTGACAGGGCTGGTTGACATTGAAAACCTGAAACGAAATGATACTGCCACCGAAGGATGCAGGCTGTATCTGACAAAACCTTTGGGTGTCGGAATCTTTACCACAGCGCAAAAACAAGGAAAATTAAAACCGGAACATGCGCATATAGCCATTGATTCGATGACAAGACTAAATATAATTGGTCAGGAATTTGCTAAAATACAAGGTATTACGGCTATGACAGATGTAACTGGTTTTGGCTTGCTGGGTCATCTCACCGAAATGTGCCAGGGAAGCAACCTCTCAGCGATCCTCGATTTTAACGCCATTCCACGTTTCGGGGGTGTGGAAGAATATATTGCACAAGACTGCATACCCGGGGGCACACACCGGAACTGGGAAAGTTACAAACAACACATCTATCTGAAAGATGAAAACCAAAAAGCCATCCTGTGTGACCCGCAAACAAGTGGTGGATTACTCATCGCTGTTGAAGCGTCAGCGACCAATGAAGTG
>CAJBPB010000077.1 GCA_903957365.1 uncultured Bacteroidota bacterium | reverse complement strand
CAGTGTGTGGCTGTTTGTCCTGTTGGTGCATTGATCCCAAAACCTGAAACGGAAGAAGTCTGGAAGGCAATTCATGATCCTGAAAAAGTGGTGATAGCGCAGTTGGCTCCTGCGGTTCGGGTAGCTTTGGGCGAAGGTTTTGGAATGGAACCGGGTGCCATTAGTACAGGCCAGATTGTTGCAGCCCTGAAACGTATGGGTTTTGATCATGTGTACGACACTTCTTTTGCTGCCGACATGACTGTCCTGGAAGAAGCAACTGAATTTATCGAACGTAAACTTAAGGGTGAAAGATTGCCTCAGTTTACCTCGTGTTGTCCAAGTTGGGTGAAATTTACTGAGCAGTATTATCCCGAATTACTTAAAAATTTATCCTCCTGCAAGTCGCCACAGCAGATGTTTGGAAGTATTGCCCGTGAAACACTGCCCGAAATTCTTGGAATAAAGCCCGAACAACTGGTTGTAGTGGCGATCATGCCCTGCACTGCCAAGAAGTTCGAAGCTAAGCGAAAGGAATTTTACAAAAATGGCCAGGCTGATGTTGACCATGTGCTTTCGACAGAAGGATTAGGAAGAATGATACATGAAACCGGACTTCAGTTTAAGAAACTTGCACCTGAATCATTCGACCTGCCGCTTGGATTTAAAACTGGTGCCGGGGTTATTTTCGGGAATACCGGCGGAGTGAGTGAGGCGGTATTACGGTTTGCTTATGAAAAATTAACCGGTAAAGTTTTAATAAACAGCGATTTTAAAGAAGTACGGGGAATGGAAGGTGTGCGAACCCATACATTAAATCTTGGTGATGTAACGCTAAAACTTGGCATTGTGCATACACTCGGCCATGCCCGTGAAATCTGCGAACAGGTAAAAGCAGGAACAGCCGATTTCGATCTCATCGAGGTGATGGCCTGCAAAGGGGGATGTATTTCGGGCGGCGGACAACCGGTGAGTTTTGATGTTGATTTTCGTGAGAAACGATCGGCAGGCATTTATGCAGCTGACAAACAGCTTCAATTACATAAATCACAAGACAATCCTTATGTACAGGCTTTGTATAAAAATACATTGGGTGAAATCGGTGGTCACAAAGCCCATGAATTATTACACACAAAATACCATGGACGCAAACGTATTACTGATCAACAGATTGTTATACGTAATACCAGTCAGCCCAGAATTGAAGTTTGTGTTTGTGTCGGAACGAATTGCTTTAACCGTGGATCGCAGGATTTGCTTAAAAAACTGATGAAATATGTAACGGAAAACAGACTGGAAGACATTGTCGGTTTCGAAGGTCATGACGAAATGGTGGATGTAAAAGCCACTTTCTGTTTCGAACGTTGCACACGGGGCCCGGTCGTAAAAGTGAATGATAAGATAGTTGAACATGCCGGTTTCACAAAAGTAAGAGAAGTACTCGATGAAGAAATTAAACGAATCGGCGCTGTCATAGCAGGACAGCTAAATTAATAGGTCTGAAGCGTCTGATCATCATAACAGCACAAAAGGAAATAATACCACTTGAATTTGTTAAACTGCTGAAAATCAATTTTAAAAAATTAATTTTAAATCCCGATGCAAAACTATCAACGCCCGAAAGAAAAAACTTCGATTGTTTATACCAAAAAAGCAAAATGCCGCGATTGTTACCGATGTGTACGAGTGTGCCCGGTACAGGCAATAAAGATGGAGAATGGACAGGCTCGCGTAATGGAAGATCGTTGTATCGCATGCGGAACCTGTATCATCAATTGTCCGCAAGGTGCCAAAGCATATCGCACTGATTTTGAAAGGGTTTTGGATCTTTTGTCACTCAATAATCCGATCGCATTGAGTGTTGCCCCTTCTTTTGTAGCATATTATAACGGATGGGAACAGGTGAGATTAGCGTCTGCCGCCCGTTTAATGGGATTTTCCTATGTAGGTGAAACGGCCATTGGCGCCTGGGAAACCGCTGTCGCAAGCAAACTTTGGATGAAAACCAAAATGAATCAAAGTCATATGTGTACCGCTTGTCCGGCTGTTGTGAGTTATGTTGGACAATATGCTCCTCAACATTTATTAAAATTAGTTCCGGTAGTCTCTCCGATGGTTGCCCATGGCAGGTTGCTTAAAAAAGCTGATCCCAACCGGAAAGTGGTTTTTGTTGGTCCTTGTGTTGCGAAAAAGAAAGAGGCTGGAATCAATAAAAACAATCTTTATATTGATGCGGTTCTTACTTTTGAGGAGTTTGATGAAATGTTGAAAATCAGAAATATACATCTTGAATCATGTGAAGAGAGTAGTTTTGATGAACAGGCGCCTGGTGATTCAAGATTATTTCCGATTGAAGGTGGTCTGCTGAAAACGGCCGGACTTGACACAGATATTCTCAATAAAAATATACTGGCTGTCAGCGGTTACGAAGAGATTGAAGCGATTTTGAAACAGTTTGAAGAATGTCCGGCGGAAAATATTATCGTTGAACCACTTTTCTGCAGTAATGGATGTGTAAATGGCCCTGTTATGCGTCTAAAAACGAATGCTTACATTAACCGCAAAGAGGTTTTAAATTATGCCAGTCGCAAGCCCGGTTTTCAAAAACCGGATGAAGAATTGTTTGAAAAACTGGAAGCCAGGTTTGAAGAGGAAATCCCGCCGGTTTCAGTTGAGTTTACTGATCAGCAAATACAGGAAGTACTCGAAAGAACGGGAAAACACGTGCCTGAGGATGAACTTAATTGCCAGGCCTGCGGTTACAAAAGTTGTCGCGATAAAGCGGTTGCCGTGCTTTCCGGACTTGCCGAAACAGAAATGTGTATGCCCTATATGCGACGTAAAGCGGAACAAAAATTTGAAACGATGATTGCCTGCGACCCCAATGGAATCGTTTTGTTAAACAGCAATCTGGAAATAGTTCATTTTAACGAAGCTTTTAAGTTCATGTTTTCTTGCTCCGATGTTCTGATTGGTAAAAAAATTAGTTATCTTATTGATCCTGAGCCTTTCGAAAAACTTGCTTTGGGAATGGAAACAATCATAAGGCAAACGGTTGGTCATCCTAATTATAATCTTGTCTGTCATCAGATCGTGTACATTATGCCTGAAGAAAAGCAGTACGTTGGTGTTTTTATAAATGTAACTGATATGCAACTTAATAAGGAAAAATTATCGGAGATGAAGACTGAAACCATTCTCAAAGCACAGGAACTGATGGAGCACCAGATTCAGATGGCCCAGGAGCTTGCAAAATTTCTTGGCGAAAATACTGCTAAAGGTGAGGTGCTTATGAGTCGGTTAATTGATTCAATGAAGAAATAATGTATATCCACACCGACATTTATGCAATTCAGTCACCTAAAATTACTGGTGAGTCTTGCGGTGATGCTTATGGCGTTTTCCGCGATGAATCAGCTACAACGATCGTTTTAAGCGATGGTTTGGGTTCTGGTATAAGGGCTCATATTGCTGCCAATATGTGTGTTTCGCGATTGATCGGGCTGATAAAAGCTGGTTTTAGTCTTCGTGAAGCATTTGCAGCGCTTTCTCAAACCATGGACAAGGCCTGGGGAAACGATGAGCCTTTTGCTGTTTTTACTGTTGCAAGAATTCTTAACAACGGACAAACGACTGTTTTGAGTTATGAAATGCCTGCTTCTCTGCTTATCAATCATACGTATTCTCAGGTGATACAGGATCGGATTTATACCCGGCATAAGGCCGTGGTGCATGAATCATCGTGCATGCTTGACAAGGATGAAGGCTTGATTTTACTCTCGGACGGCATTACACAGGCCGGTATGGGGAAAATATTTGCACGGGGATGGGAAATTGAAGGAGTGCGTAAATTTGTTCAGTCGCGTTTACCTGTCGATCGCATTGATGGCGATCTTTTCGCGCGCATGGTTCACGACAAAGCCCGTTCGTTCGGGCCAAAAGGGAAAGGCGACGATTGTTCGGTTGTGCTGGCACTCAACCGCAGAGGTGTGATTGTGAACCTGCTGACCGGACCACCAAACGATATATTGCAGGATGAAATCTGGGTTAATGAGTTTTTTCAATCAGAAGGAATTCATCTTGTAAGCGGAGGATCAACAGCTTTACTTGCTGCACGTATAAAAAAGCAGAAACTCATCACACAGGAACATGGTGTTATTTCGGATCTGCCTTCCTACGATCTCGATGGTTGTGAGTTGGTGACTGAAGGCATAGTGACACTCAATCAGGTGTACAATCTGCTCGACACAAAAATAGAAAATCTGACCGGTGATAACCCGGTAATTCAAATGTGCTATTTTTTGAAAATGGCAGACAAAGTAAATATCTGGTTGGGAACCGCCTTGAACAGTAACGATGATCCTCTTGAATTCAGGCAACTGGGATTGCTGGCACGCGATAAAATTATTGAAAAAATTATCAGCAAACTCGATCTTCAGGGAAAACTGGTTGTGCTTAAACAGAACTGATCAATGCCTGTTTGAAGAATCATTTCAAGTAAAAAATTCTCGATTATATTCAAAAATTGTCTAAAATTTATCCTTTGGCATTTTTTTGTGAATTAAGCCCTCATACTTCGTTAAAATCTCCGTCAATAGCGCTGCTATTAACGTCAGTTTTGCCTCTTCTGACGACTTAATTCTTCAAAAAACTACTCAAAAATAAAATCCAGACAGTTTCTCAGTATTTCTTGTCATTTTATTGATTATCAATTCAAAATTTAAAAAAATTAAATCAGTTTCTTACTCATCAAATGAAGTATGAAAGCTGTAAAAAGCTCTGGTCATTTGGACAATACAAATCCAAGCCATCAAATTATCGCACAATTGTTGGGTAGTTGTGAATCCCTTTATTGTTTATGTACCAATCCTGCAATAATTGGATATTTATTTAATTTATTGAATCCTGCATCAATATATTGTAAATTAGCACTGTAAATTGACTGTGGGACTTGCTGTTCGGATTCAGTTTCCAAATAAAGGTGCTTTGGTTAATAAAGAAAATTTCCGCAGTTCCATGCGTTTTTTTCAGAGTTAATCCTTTGGTATGTTTATTTTACCCACTGAATTGTTTGGATAATCTGTTCTGCTAATCAGTTTTATTGTTTCTAGAGTTTATTTCTAAATTACTGAATCAATATTAGTTACGAATTGACTACTACTAATTACTTTCAACAATAATGGTTAATTATGAATCAAAAACTCCGTATACTTTTCGTTGAAGATGAATCTGTTGATAATGAATTAGCCAAGAGGATTTTGTGTGCAGAGGGATTGGATTTCGATTCGGTTCTTGTTGAGACCGAAAATGAATTTAAAAACCAGCTTCATTTGTTTCATCCTGATATAATTGTATCTGACTATGAAATGCCTGTTTTTAAAGGAACAAGAGCATTGGAACTGACCCAGAAACATGATCCTTCATTGCCTTTTATTATTTTAACAGGTTCAAGAAACGAAATTATTGCTGTTGAGTGTATGCGATTGGGTGCCTGGGATTATGTTATAAAAGACAATATGAAACGGCTTCCATTTGCATTGAAAGAAGCATTGTACCGGGCAGAAACAATGCGGCAAAAAGCAGATGCGCTGGAGGCACTTGCCGAAAGTGAGCGGAAATACAGGTCTTATATTGAATTAGCAACAGATGGTATTTTTGTAGTTGATGAAAATCAGAATTTTCTGGAAGTAAATCCGGCCGGATGTAAGATTACCGGTTATTCTGAAGAGGAAATTATGAAAATGTCAATCAATGATTTTATTGTTGATAAGATTAATTTGAATGGAACGACTCATTTTGATATGGTTAAGTCAACCGGATCTGCTGCAGTTGAAATGAGGTTCCGTCGCAAAAACGGATCAATTGGCTGGTGGTCGATAAATGGCCGTAAACTTTCTGATAACAGGTTTATTGGTTATACAAAAGACATTACATCTGGAAAATTGAGTCATCTTTCCTTAATGGAGAGTGAAAAAAAGTATAAATCACTTATTGATCAGATGTCGCAAGGTCTAGCTGTACATGAAGTTATTGAAGATGAGAATGGCAATGTGACCGACTATCGCTTTTTAGATGTGAATGCTGGATTTGAATTATTAACAGGTCTTAAAAGTGATGATATTATTGGTAAGACTGTCTTAGAAGTAATTCCGGATATTGAAAAAGTCTGGATTGAAAGGTATGGAGATGTTGTAAAGACAGGCAATTCGATTGTGTTTCAACAGCACTCTCAGGCGCTTCACAGATGGTATGAGGTAATCGCCTACCGAACACAATCCAGGCAATTTGCAACAATTTTTACAGACATAACGGAGCGAAAAGAGAGTTTGGATGCATTGAGCAAAAGTGAAGAAAAGTACAGATTGCTCATCGAAAACTCAAATGATGCAATTGTTGTTGGTTTAACTGACAAACTTGTATTTGCTAATCCGAAAGCGTATGCCCTGATTGGTTATAAGGAGGAATTGTTATTTAATGATTATGTTGACTTTATTCATCCGGAAGACAGGCAGATTTTTGTTGATTCCTACATGAATCTCGTGAATAATGGTATCCCGCTTAATAAACTTCAGGTACGTAGTATTGATGCTTTAAACAAGATATGCTGGCTCGAATTATCCGGAGTTGTGATTGATTGGGAAGGCCAGATCGCTGTTCTGAGCTTTATTACAGATATTACAGAACGACGTGAAGCTGAAGAATCTTTGCGCATAAGCGAATCAAAATTTCGGATGCTTTTTGAGAATATTCCAATGGGAATTTTCCATTATGATTCAAATGGTATCATTCTGTCTGCGAATGATCCCTTTATCAGAATTATTGGTTCTTCATCTGAGAAACTTATCGGCCTTGATTTGAAAAAACTGAAGGATGAGAAAATGGTAGCCGCAATAAACCAAACACTAGGCGGGTCAAGCGCATCTTACGAAGGTGTTTATGAGGCTGTTACTTCAGGTAAGATCGGATATATTATCGGAAAATTTACATCTGTCATCAATGACGATGGAACTATTCTTGCGGGCGTTGGGGTTCTGCTTCGCACCAGTGCGCACGCCCTGGGATCCCATCAGGGCCTGGAAGTTCTTGAT
>CAJBPB010000076.1 GCA_903957365.1 uncultured Bacteroidota bacterium | reverse complement strand
CTCCTGACTTGTCCGTTTAGTGCGACAAATTTAGGATTTTGATATAATGCGCTATTTTATCATTTAATTTAGTCCGGATTCTTATCTCTTTGTTAGTTATTTTATTGAGTAGACGAGCATCTGTAACCTTTTTGCACTCATTGATAAATTTTTTAATTGAATCTCCTGTGTTTAATTCGATGTGTTTTGATATTACGAGTGCCATGAAACAGATTAAAAGATGAAGTTTTATAGGTTCTTCCTTGAAATGAAAGATTGGTCGTGTTTGTAAGTCGTGTTTTGATATTCTAAAAGCTTGCTCAATTTTATAAAGTTCGTGATATCTTTCAATGATAGTTTGATTGTTTACAAGTATTTCTTCTAAGTTCGTGTAATAGCCTTTGATGCCTAATAGTTTTGTTGACTTTTCGATTAATGCCTCGTTGATTTCTATGCGTTCATCTGTTGTTTTGGTGAATTTTACCTTTTTGTTTTTTCCTGGGTTTTCGATAATGGTTTTAGCTTTGGATATTTGCTTTTCCATTTCGTGTTTGTCTTTTCGATAACGAATCGATGAATAACTGCAAATCAAATCCCCATTATCTGTTTTCATTCGGATACTTTTGCCATCTTCTCGGGCGATGTTTTTATCAATCTGATCTATCAGTTCATGGGACAAGTTTGCAAGTCTTGCTCCAACAATGTAATTAATGTTGTTTTTCAAAAGCTCCTGAACATTTGTACTGCTTATCATTGCAGCATCAGCAACCACAGTAAACTCTTTCACACCGTGCTTCTTAATGAATTTCTTTACCACAGGAAGAATAGTGTGCCCCTCAAAAATGTTGCCTGAAAAGATTTCATAAGCTATTGGAAATCCCTCTTTTGTGACCATTAGTGCCACTAAAATTTGTGGTTGTTGTGATTTATTGTCTTTTGAAAATCCGTTTTTACGAAGTTCATCTTCTTCAAATGTTTCAAAATATAAAGTGGTAACATCATAAAACAATAAATCAAAATTGAATGCGTAAGTTTTTTTGGCAAACTCTATAACAATTGATTCTATTTTCGCCTTTAAATCAGGCCATTGCGCTGCCGATTGATAATAACTTTGCCTTCTGTGATGTATCCCAAAATATATGGCTAAAAGCTCAATGGATCGTAATTTTGAAGCTGGTTCTAACATCCTGATTGCTACCAAATCCAGTAGAAATTGATTTGTGATTTTAGCAAAACCAATTTGTGTTATCAGATCGAAAATTGAGTCATATAGAAATGTATAATAGGTTCCCAGAAATTCGGTTTTATCCAAATAAAGCAAGTTGTCAAACTTCACATCATCAAAAATAGAAATCTGATTTACAGTGCTTTCTATTACATCTTGGGCAACAAGCCTAAGAGAATCCAGTTCTAGACTATTTTTTGCAGAACCAATATGCTTAAATATTACTCGCTTACGATTTCTATAGTAAATAACTTGTACCGCAATATGCCCCGACGCGGTTTTTAATTCTCTAATATGATACATAAATTTGCCTTAGTGCGACAAATTTCAATATTTTTCGTTACAATTAACTGATTATCAATAACAAATTTTTAAAACTTTAAAAGGGCGGACAAGTCAGGACTTTAGGTAGTGAAATAAAGAAGACAAGACCATGTGTTATTGTTTCACCTGACGAGATGAATAAATATCTGAATACTATTGTTCTTGCACCTATGACAACAAACCTGAAGCGATATCCAACCAGAGTGGCGGTTGAACATGATGGAACGAAAGGTATGATTGTTATCGACCAAATAAGAACCGTTGACAAAATCAGGATATTGAAAGTCTTAGGCAAACTGACGAAATCAGAAATCAAGTCATGTAAGGACATAATCAAGGAAACTTTTGTCGACTAAAAAATGTACTTCTCCCAATAATCAGATTTATAATGGTTATCCATTTGGCATTCGGGAGGAGCCCCGGCTAAACTAACATTTACAAAACTTCAAAAACCTCTCCCCGATTTGGAACAAAACCTGTTATCAGTTGTTATAGTTAAGAGCAAAAATTGATGACAATGGGAAATAGAAATGAATTGTCTTCCACACAAAATGAAGAAATAATCAGGATATTACAATCCCGTTTTGAACAAAACATGCAACGCCATCAAACTATTGATTGGACCAGACTTCAGGCAAAGCTGGAAGCAAACACTAAAAAACTGTGGTCGCTCAATGAAATGGAAAGAACTGGCGGTGAACCGGATGTGGTTGGGTGTGATGAAATGACAGGTGAATATATTTTTTATGATTGTTCTACGGAAAGTCCAAAAGGACGCAGAAGCATTTGCTTCGACCATGAAGCATTGGAATCTAGAAAAGAAAACAAACCAACGAACAGCGCAATGGAAATGGCCTTTGCTATGGGGGTTGAACTATTAACGGAAGAACGATACCGCGAATTACAGCAACTTGGAAATTTTGACACAAAAACATCGAGTTGGATAAAAACACCTGCTGACATCAGAAAATCAGGTGGCGCCCTCTTTTGTGACCGACGTTACGATCATGTCTTCCTGTATCACAATGGTGCCGAATCGTACTATGCAGCCAGAGGATTCAGGGCTTTGCTGAGGGTCTGAATGTTGAACAGAAATATGATTTTGATTAAAATCATTTTTACAACATATTGAATACTAACGTGGTATGATTTGAGTACAGCAAATTTTTCTGGCAGCCATTTACCATCAACCCTTATTTTTTTTCGATTCCTGAAATCCTCAAAGGGTGATTATCTCTTTGTAAACCGGTCATGATAATACAGTCTTCCATGCCCTGATTATCATTTTTCGCTCGATCTTATTGGTTACATTTGCAGTTTAAATTTTCAGACGAAGCAAGTGAAGAAGAAAATATTTGTATTTATCGGATTGATAGGAATGTCAGTTGTACTTTTAAGCTGGGGCGGAGCCGGTCATTACAAAATAAATACCGCATCCGGACTGTCATTCAATGCTGAAATGGCTCAGTTCAACACCTGGATTACAACCCTGGCCGACCATGCCTCAGATGCGGACGAACGTAAAGCATGGGACACAAATGAAGGTCCGAAACACTATATTGATATTGATAATTATGACGAGTTCCTAACGCAGGGATGGATTCCTCAGACTCTTGATTCTGTCATTGCAATCCACGGATCTTCATTTGTTTATGGCAACGGTATCTTACCTTGGGCTACCATCGCTGCATTTGATTCACTTGAAAGCTGTTTTGAACGCCTCGACTGGGCAAAAGCAGTACTCTTCGCTTCGGATCTGGGTCATTATGTTGCCGATGGACACATGCCGTTGCACATCACACGCAATTATAATGGTCAATACACAGGAAACACCGGTATCCATTCCCGATATGAATCTACCATGATCAATACCTATATTTCTCAAATCACCTACGAAGGTTATGAAATTTCAGAGATAAATGATGTTAACCAATACATATTTAACTATTTATATACTAATTATGTGTATGTTGACTCAGTGATTGCAGCCGATGATTACGCGAAAGGTCTTGCTGGCAATACTACTTCATCAACTTACAAGCAGGCACTTTGGGACACATCGAAAAGTTTTACAATTCCGTTATTCAAAAATGCCTCCCATGCGCTTACTGAATTGATATACACAGCCTGGGTGCAGGCCGGAAGTCCGCTGATATCGCCTGATTTTATTTATTCATCAAATCATGAAAATGTAATTTCGCTAGAACAAAATGCACCGAATCCATTTAGAACCTCTACAAGAATTAATTATCATTTGATCAGTAATTCCCATATCATCTTGCAGGTTTATGATTTGAACGGGCTTTTTATTGCAACCCTCGTTGATGACCAAAAAACAAAAGGAGATTATTATGTTGATTGGAATCCGGAAAATATATCTGCAGGAACATACAACCTGATTTTAAAAACAGGAAATTCGGTTGACTTTAAGAAAATGATTTTATTGGATTGACATTCATCAGGCATTTATTCATTTCCAACAGGGAAGAGAATCACTGAACTCGTCATCTAAATCTCATTTTTGGGCGAAAGACTGAATAACTCAGGATGTCGTGCAGTTTTTGATCTGTAAAAAGTTTCAATAATCTTAAAATCAGCATCGTAATCACCACTTGGCGTGAACATCGGACCAAATCCGCCTTCCTTTTTTTTATAATCAACAAAACCGCAAACAATTGGCACATTGGCCTTTAATGCGATATAATAAAAACCTTTTTTCCAGTTCACCGAAAGTTTTCGGGTTCCTTCAGGAGCAACGATTACGTTAAGCTGATGACTTTTTTCAAATAATCCGGCAACGTCCTCAACAAGGTTATTTCGTCTGCCACGGTCAACTGGAATGCCTCCCATTTTCACAAGCAATCCACCTAAAGGATTCTCAAAAGCCTCCTTCTTAATCAAAAATTTCACCGGAACACCCAACTCAAAATAAGCTAGTCTTCCAATCAGGAAATCAAGATTACTGGTATGTGGCGCCGCAAGTATCACACATTTCTTGACTGACGGAGGAATATTACCGGTTATTTTCCACCCCAACATCCTGAGTATAAGTCCTGAAAAAGTGCGCATAGTTTTTGTTTTGGTGGCCAAAGGTACAAAAATTGAAATTTTTACAATGAATAAAATACCAGATCACCTGATTGGTAACATCATAAAAAAAACCGTGGACAGTTATCTGCCACGGTTTTTCCCGGATCAGTGATTTCCGTTTAATTCACTGTAAACTTTTTAATAACGTTTCCTGAAACTGTGTGAATGTAAACCAGATACAATCCTCTGGTTAAATTGCTTAAACCGACAGCAACTTTTTCACCGGAGCAAGCGTTTTCCAGAACAATTTTACCTGAAAGATCTGTGATTTTGATTGAACTGATTTTAACTGGTGACTCAATAAAGAGTATATCGGAAACAGGTACCGGATAGAGTACAATTTTCTCTGCCAGACCAGATTCTTCCACTCCTACACCCTGTGCAGTGATATATGCAGTTTTTGTTTCAGTGTCGTTTGAAATTCCATTGCCAACAGTCAGTGAAACGGTATATACACCCGGTGTTGTATAATTATAAACCGGATTCTGTTGTGTGCTTGTTCCACCATCTCCAAAGTTCCATGACCATGAATTTATGTTTCTGCTTCTAACATTATCTTTTTTCACTTTCTTGGGTTGTAATAATGATTTTGTTGCACCAGGTTCAGTTTCCTGAATCACATTGCGTATCGAAATTTGTCCGTTTGCGCCATTGATATCACACACATACCAATATAATCCGGTTCCTGAGGTTGGAACCTGCAATGTTTGCAACAATCCATTATCGTTATATATCTGCACTACAGCCTGTGAGGTTGTTATATCTGGTGTTTCGTCATAATTATGGATATAATACTGATAAACTCCCGTGTACTTTTCGTAAATAGTGATTGTTTCCGGGCCATAACCAGAAGTTACATCATAATCGAGTGTTGCATATGGAGGATTTGTTGCATCTCCCTGATCTTCATACCAAATATGGTAGGAAACAGCTTCAATTGGTGGTGTTCTTAAATGTGAATCAAGGTCACCTGGTGTTTGCCCCCAATTTAGCACAAATCGCATCTGACCACTGGTAAGTGCAGGCGAAAGAGAAATATTCAGCGTAAGTGAGCCTCCCTGGGGCACTATAACCTGATTATTCGAATAACTTGAATATCCAGTTTTTGAACAGGTAACTGTGTTTGAGTTTTCGGTCGACTGATCAAAAAACTGTACAGATAGCGGTGCCAATCCTATTGTTCGACTGGCATTGAAATTGGAACTCAAAATTCCAGCCGGAATATTTTCAATCAGATAATTACCGGATGCATCTGTTAAGTCGGTCAATCCACCTACTGACACAAGGGCACCTTCCACCGGATTGCCATTGATAGCATCCGTCACCATTCCTGTTAAAGTTCCCGAACCAGTAGGTCCTGTAACATTGATGTAAGCCGTTTTGGTTTCAATGTCAGACGATGTTCCATTGTTTACAGTAAGTTTTACAGTATAAACACCAGCTGTAGTATAGGTATGGGAAGGATTTTGCACACTGCTCGTATTGCCATCACCAAAGTCCCACAGCCATGAAACGATCTCATTCCCACTTTTTGGATAAATTTTAGCTGGCATTTCCGATTTGCCCAGACCCGGAGATTGTTCCTGCACAGTATTGCGGATTGTAAGTTGTCCGTTTACGCCGTTCACATCGCAAATATACCAGTATCTTCCAGTACCTGAGTTTGGTATCTGAACTGTTTGCAGCAATCCATTCTGATTGTATATCTGCACAACTGCCTGCGATGTTGTAATATCAGGTGTACTGGAATAGTTGTAAATATAGAATTTATACGTTCCGTCAAACATCTGATAAATAGTCATTGTTTCAGGGCCGTAACCACTTGTAACATCATGATCGAGCGCGGCATAAGGGGCAGATGCAGGATTTCCCTGATCGCCATAGTAAACATGATATTCCTGCCCTTCAATCACTGGAGTGTCAAGATGCGAATCAAGATCAGAAGGTGTTGCTCCCCAATTCAACACAAAGCGCATTTCAGCATCTGTTAAAGTGGGCGATAATGAAATATTCAGTGTGAATGTTGATCCGGGTGGAATTACAACCTGATTATTTGAATACGTATTATATCCTATTTTTGAACAGGTAACCAAATTTGTCCCTTCTGTTGACTGATCAAAGAAATTCACAGCAAGCGGAGCCTCTCCCTGGGTGACGTTCGAACTGAAAGCAGCAGTAAGCGCCCCTATCGGTACATTTTCGATGAGATAATTACCACTTACGTCCGTTAAATCGGTTAACCCACCGATTGTAACCAACGCGCCTTCAATAGGTTCACCATTCAAAGCGTCGGTCACCATACCCGTAAGATTACCAGACCCTGATGCGCCGGAAACATTAATATAACCAGTTTTGATTTCACTGTCAGAAGCATTGCCATTGTTTACAGTGAGGGTCACATTATAAACACCTGCAGAAGTATAGGTATGAGATGGGTTTTGGAAGGTAGCCGTAGTTCCGTCACCAAAGTTCCAAAGCCATGAAGTGATTTCCCTGCCGTTTTTCTCCGGAATTTTTGCCGGCATATCAGATTTACCCAATCCAGGTGATGTTTCCTGAACAGTATTTCTGATCGTGAGTTGTCCGGTGTTTCCATTCACATCACAAACATACCAGTATCTCCCAGTCCCGGAGGTCGGCACCTGCACTGTCTGCATTAATCCGGCCTGATTGTATATCTGCACAACTGCCTGTGAGGTTATTATATCAGGTGTACTGGAATAGTTATAAATATAGAATTTATACGTTCCATCAAACATCTGGTATATGGTCATGGTTTCAGGACCGTAACCACTTGTCACATCATGATCGAGCGCGGCATAAGGGGCAGACGTAGGATTTCCCTGATCACTATAGTAAACATGATATTCCTGACCTTCAATTATTGGTGTGTCAAGATGCGAATCAAGATCGGAGGGCGATGCTCCCCAGTTTAACACAAAACGCATTGCCTCATCAGTCAGTGTTGGTGACAACGAAATGTTCAAGGTGAAAGTAGTACCTGGCGGAATAACAACCTGACTGTTTGAATAGGTAATATAACCCGTTTTCGAACAGGTAACTGTGTTCGTTCCCTCGGTTGACTGGTCAAAGAAGTGCACTACCAAAGGCGCTTCGCCTTGTGTGACATTTGAACTAAAAGCTGCCGTAAGTGATCCCAATGGTACATTTGGAATCAAATAATTACCATCTGAATCGGTAAGTGTTGACAGTTGGCCGATTGTAACAGTGGCTCCTGGAATTGGAGAACCAGTGAAAGCATCGCTGACATTTCCTGCTAGGCTGGTTGTTTCGCTGATAGTTGTGGTTGCAATAAAATCATCTACCATAAATACGAAAGCGTCATGTGAAATACATTGTATTCCAACATATATTGTTTGACCATTATAAGCATTCAGGTCAAAAATCTTTTGCTGCCAGGTTATCGGCGCTTCAAGATAATCTGTACCTGAAATGATTGTAAAACTACCAGGATCGGTGTTGGTTGTCGAGATTCCAACATTATACCTTTCCAATCCATAAAGATCAGTAAAAGATTTTACCCAAAACGAAACGGAAGAATTTGTCCCCAAAGTGATTGAAGGTGAAATTAGCCAGTCATTGTTTGGAGGTGTGGTTGCAGCAATACAAGCAGCGAATTTACTGCCGGTATGTGCCTGAAGATCAGGATCACTGATTGGTGGGGTTGTTGATGCCGGATTGAAAACCATGAAAGCCATGGGAGAATAAAGGTTTGGATATGTAACATTTTCAAAACCATACGTTTCTGATTGATCAACATCCACATTGGTCCATGGGGAAAATGCGATCGAAAAATCGGTATAGTTCTCAAAACTATCATTGATATCCGTCAGGTTTTCAACCTTTGGTTGGGATTTCATCTGCTGAAATATTTCAGCTTGTCTTATTGCCTTGCCTGTAACTTTTTTAAGACTTTGGGCACACAATAACGTTGTAGAAAACAACAGGATAAATGCTAAAAAGTAGAGTTTTTTCATGTGATAATTGATTTGAGTTACCCAAAGGTAAAACAATTGATTTCACATTGCAATCTGAAAATGCATGAAATAAAAAATTAAAAAAATAAATAACCTAAAATTCAGTCTCCAGGTTCAGTTGATCCTTCATTGTGCGTAAAACGGGGCGATTTGCTGCAATTTTCTCAAATTTCTCTTTATCAGTGTAGGCATCCAATTCTTTTGGCTGTTCATTTAACACCGGAACCAGTTTGATCATTGTATTTTTTAGTCTTGTTTTCAGAAACTCGAGTAAGCCGTTTATATTTTGTTTATCAACCATGATCAAACTGTTATCAACCTGAAAACTAACTTCAAACGCCTCATTCAAAACAGGCTCATACCTCGAAATAGCATGGGTAAAGCTCGGAGAGTTTTCACGATTTTGTGACACGAACTCATTCCATACCTTTGTCAGTTGATCCTGATCAAAGGGATCAGTCATCACCTGCTCAATAAGTTGTGGCTTATCACCAGCTGCTTTTCCGAAATCACTGATCGAAATAGTCCGAGTAGTCTTTACTCTGGGATTATCTTCTGTCACCGAACCCTTGTTTTCAGAAACCTGAGGTGATCCAATATTTGATGAATAAACAGGACTATTTGCAACCGGTTGATTCATTGATGCATGTTTGAGGGGTTCCTGTACTGGCTTTGATAGGGTTTGTGCCGGTGGAGGGGAAGAAGCTTGCATCTGTACTTGAGGCGCAGGCTGGATTGTATTCTGCACCGATCCGTTACGCAATGCAGCAATCATCAGCAAACTAATTTCAAGATGTAAGCGTTTATTATTACTGGCACGATAATTCAAATCACATTGATTGTTGATTTCCAAAGCTTTCAACAAAAAATCGGGAGGACATTGCTGTGCCTGTGTTGCATATCGGTTACGCAGGCTATCTCCAACTTCCATTATTTTTAATGTATTTTTATCCCTGCTAACCAATAAATTACGCAAATGACTTCCTAACCCGATGATAAAATGTTGACCATCAAAACCATTATCAATAATTTCGTTTAAGATCAGTAAAGTACTGGTCACATCCGACTGAAGCAATGCGTCTGTTACCTTGAAGTAATAATCATAATCGAGTACATTCAGGTTTTCAATAACATTTTTGTAAGTAATATGATGTCCGGCAAAGCTCACCATCTGATCGAACAATGACAATGCATCACGCAAGGCACCATCTGACTTTTGGGCAATGATATTCAATGCATCTTCTTCAGCAGTTATGCCCTCTTTCAAAGCAACGAACTGAAGATGACGCGTTATGTCATCCACTGTAATACGTTTAAAATCAAATATCTGACAACGGGAAAGAATTGTTGGAAGAATTTTATGTTTTTCAGTGGTGGCTAAAATAAATTTGGCATAGGCGGGTGGTTCTTCCAGAGTTTTCAAAAAGGCATTGAAAGCCGCACTGGAAAGCATGTGAACCTCATCGATGATATAGATTTTATATTTACCAACCTGTGGAGGAATGCGCACCTGATCGACCAGATTACGGATATCTTCGACAGAATTATTTGATGCGGCATCAAGTTCATGGATATTAAAAGAGGCAGAATGATTGAATGATGTGCACGATTCGCATTTGTCACAGGCTTCAGCATCAGGTCCAGGATTCATGCAATTGATCGATTTGGCCATGATGCGGGCACAAGTTGTTTTGCCAACACCACGCGGACCACAAAACAGAAATGCCTGTGCAAGGATATTGTTTCTGATAGCATTTTTCAGCGTTGTCGTAATGGCCGCTTGTCCTACAACGGTTTCAAAAGTAATTGGCCTGTATTTACGTGCCGAAACAACAAAATTCTCCATGAAATTAAACTTAGATTCAGCTCCAAAAATAACAAATATTGGGTAACAGATTTTAGGAAAATAACGGGTTCTTTACATCACCACTATCCAATATTAATTCAGATACTTATATAATTGAATGTCAGCTAAGTTGAAACTTCCGCCATTTTTATTTCAATATTTATAAAACCAAAAAAATAATCGAAAACAAATTGACTGGCTGACCTGAAATTTTTATACAAAATTGTGAGCCTGCCGATAATTGGCTAATTTTGGTCGCATGATTGAGATATTGGTTTTAGTTCCAAAAATCACACAGCGTTTACGATATGTGTTCGATCTTGTGTTGCACGAACAACTGGGATTTACAGTTGAACTCACTACTAGTGAAAGGAACTTTATCGCTTTTCAGGGTGTGAAAATTACTTATGGAGAAAGCGCTGTCGAAGAAAATTTCTTTATAAAATCAACCCAATTACTTTTTGAAAGAGACATTTTTAGTCAGGACCTGAAACCATTTAATTATGAAGACATTACAGCATTCTTTCCTGTTTTTAATAAAGATTCATCCCTTCCTTTCGATATTTTCGCTGCAGTATTCTATCTGGTAAGTCGTTACGAAGAGTATCTGCCGTTTGTAAAAGATATCCATGGTCGTTATCAAGCCTCTTCAAGTGTTTTGTTCAAACTGCAAATTTTACAAAAACCGCTTGTCAATATCTGGTGCAAAAAACTTGGACACAGACTCGAACAACATTTCAACGGTTTGAAAATTCCAGAAAGAAAATATAGTTTCGTACCTACTTATGATATTGATGCGGCATGGGCCATCAAAAACAAGGGATTTATCAGGACTTACGGGTCGTATATCAATAATCTTCTGGATGCAAATTTCGAAGAACTGAAATTGAAATACAATGTTCTAAAGGGCAGAATTCCTGATCCTTTCGACACTTTTGATTTACAACTCGATTTACAAAAATCCTATCAATTGCATCCAATCTATTTCATTCTGTTTGCCGATTATGATGTGAATGATAAAAACATTCCGATAGATAGCAATGAATTTCAATTACTTATAAAAAGACTCGGTGATTATGCAGAAGTTGGAATACATCCTTCCTACGCATCATTTGATGATAAATCAAAATTAAAACCTGAGATACAGCATCTTTCAAAAGTGCTAAACCGTGAAATAACCCGAAGCCGTCAACACTTTCTAAGGATGAATTTACCGGTTACTTATCACAATCTGATTGATCATGATATTCTTGATGATTATACAATGGGATATGCGTCACAACCTGGATTCAGAGCCGGCATTTCGGATAGTTTCTTTTTTTATGACCTCGATCACGATGGGCCAACACCATTGCGCGTGCATCCTTTCACAATAATGGACGGAACTCTGCGCGACTATCTGAAACTTGAACCTGAGCCAGCGCTGGAACTCGTAAAAAATCTGATAAAAGAGGTGAAGGATGTGCAAGGTACATTCATCACTCTATGGCACAATGAGAGTCTGAGCGACACTAAACGTTGGGCCGGCTGGCTGGATGTTTACAAGCAGATAATTATTGAAGCCATTCCGTAAAAGTAAAATATATTTTTCAAATCCTTTGATATACTGAATGATACGTTTCATCAAGCATACCGAAATTGACAAAGTAAAGTGGGACATCTGCATTAAGGAAGCGTTCAACGGCAATCTTTATGGATGGTCGTGGTATTTAGATGTTGTGCATCCCAACTGGAATGCACTTATCGATGGTGATTATGAAAGAATTTTCCCGCTTACAGGTAACAGAAAACTTGGCATTGGCTATTTGTTTCAACCTTTCTTTGCTCAACAACTCGGCATTTATTCAAAATCAATTTTAAATTCGTTTATCGTTCAAGAGTTTTTAAATAGTATTCCCGATCAGTATCAGTTTATCGATATTAAACTAAACTCGCACAACAAGATTGAAAACGAAACCATTGAAACAGTCAGGCATCGTAACCATGAACTTGATCTGATCAATTCGTATGAAAGAATTTTTAAAAATTACTCGACCAATACCAAACGGAATCTAAAAAAAGCCATTGATTTAGGCCTGACAATCAATAAAAACGGTAAAGCGGAGACAATAATCAATCTTTTCAGAAGCAATCGCGGCAGGACAATCAGTCATTGGAATGACCTTGAATATGCAAGATTAATAAACCTGACTTACGTTGCACTTTTTCGCGGACAGGCAATGGTTTATGTAGTTAACAATGCAAAAAATGAATTATGTGCAGGTGCTGTTTTTATGCGAAGTCATAATAAAATTGTCTTTTTATTTTCAGGAGCAAGTAAGGCTTCAAAAGATTCCCATGCGCTGACTTTTTTAATTGACAGTGTTATTAAAGAATTTACACCAAGTCAGTTCATACTCGACTTTGAAGGCTCTGATAATACAGGTCTTGCCCGATTTTATAAAGGATTTGGAAGCAAAGAAACAGATTATCCGGGTATTGTCATAAACCGTCTTCCTTTGATCTGGAAATTAGGAATGAAAATCATCAGGAAATTAAAATCGCAATAATCCGTAATTACATCTGATCATCATCAAAATGAGTAAAAGCAATTGAATTGAGAATACTCCTTTCTCTTTGAAGGATAAATAATTTGCTGAAGATGTTAAAAATAGACAAAGGATTGAATTAATTGCGCTTTAATTCTATTTTTACACATTGAAATCATTTTTTATAGACAGAATCCTTACATTTGCTTATTAACAAGACCCGGAAAAATGGTAAGAAACATTGGTGAATCCAATTCAATATTCAATCAATTTATTGCTGAGATTCGAAGCAGCGAACTACAAAACGACCGTATGCGATTTCGTCGTAATCTGGAACGGATTGGTGAAATATTCGCTTATGAAATCAGTAAGACATTTGAATTTCAAGAAGTTGAAGTAACAACACCACTTGGCGTGGCATCCATGCGTTTGATTCAGGATCAACCTGTTCTTGCTACAATTTTGCGTGCCGGATTACCACTCCATCAGGGTTTATTAAATTATTTTGATAAAGCCGACAATGCATTTATTACGGCATACAGGAAATATGACAAGAACGAAGCTTTTGAGATCAGGGTTGAATATATCTCAAGTCCCTCAATCGAAGATAAAATATTGATTTTAAGTGACCCGATGCTCGCGACCGGAGCCTCTATTGTGAAAACCATGAAAGGATTAACCGCAATGGGTAAACCCAAACACATTCATATTGTTTCAGCTTTGGCAAGTGTTGAAGGCGTTGAATTTGTAAAACGCAATGTATCAGGAAGGAATGTAACCATCTGGGTAGGTGGATTAGACGATGAATTGACTGCCCAGGCGTATATTGTTCCCGGATTAGGCGATGCCGGAGATCTGGCATTCGGCAGAAAAAGCGATGAGAAATAAAAAAAATGAATAAACAAGCCTACGAAAATATTCGCATTTCATTCGAGTCAATCAGGAGCCATGCCCTGCGAACCATACTTACAATAGCCATCATTGGTTTTGGTATTATGGCGCTAGTTGGTATTTTAACTGCCATCGATTCGATGAAATTTTACCTCACTGAGAATTTTTCAATGATGGGTTCAAATACTTTCAACATCCGGAACCGTGAGATGGTCGTGCACATGGGAGGACACAGGAGTAATGCAAAGTCTTACAAAAGTATAAGTTACCGCGAAGCGATGGATTTTAAGGAACAATATACTTTTCCGGCATCAACGAGCATTTCAACAAGAGGAACAGGGATTGCTACATTAAAATACGAACTGGAAAAGACCAATCCGAATATTCAGATCGTCGGGATTGATGAGAATTATTTGTTTAACTCCGGTTATGAAATCGAAAATGGGCGCAACCTTACTGCAATTGAGGTGCAAACCGGCGCCCATCTGGCTGTGGTCGGGAGTCAGATTGTGAAGTCACTTTTTAAAGCAAACCAGGATCCGATTGGAAAAATTATTTCGGTTGGCCCAGGAAAATACCGCATTATCGGTGTAACAAAAGAAAAAGGTTCAAGCATGGGTTTCAGTGGTGACCGAGATTGTCTGGTTCCGATAAACAATGTCCGGCAATATTTTTCACGTCCAAACATGAATTATTCGATCAGTGTAAGGACAGAAAATGCCGAAAAAATGGATGCCGCCATTGGTGAGGCAACTGGTATTTTTCGTGTGATCAGAGGTGATGTTCTTGGTCAGGATCCTACTTTTACAATCGCCAAAAGCGACAATATCGCCAATATGCTGCTCGGATTAACAGGTCAGATTCGTTTGGGCGCTACATTTATTGGACTGATAACTTTAATGGGTGCTGCCATCGGTTTGATGAATATTATGCTGGTATCGGTTACTGAACGGACACGCGAAATTGGAATCCGTAAAGCAATGGGCGCTACACGACGCACTATCCGGAATCAATTTCTTGTTGAAGCCATTGTGATTGCACAAATTGGTGGATTATTTGGGATTATTGCCGGCATTGCAGTTGGTAATATTCTTTCATATTTTATCGGAAGTGCATTTATTATACCATGGCCGTGGATCGCGCTGGCCGTATTTCTTTGTTTTGTTGTCGCGCTGGCATCAGGAATTTTACCTGCAAATAAAGCAGCCAGACTCGACCCAATTGAATCGTTACGTTACGAATAAGCAGGATTGAATTTCAGTCAACCAATATAAAACCCACCTAAAGGCCAAATTTGCCCAAAGGATTTTTTATCTGTTTTGAAAAAACGCCAATGCAAGCATTCAAACAAGGGATGAGTTTTTCTAAACGTGAGCAATATGCCATCATTTTTTTGATGGTGATGATGCTTATTCTATTGATTATTAATCTGTTTCCTCAATTAATAATTAAAAACCAAATTGATTCATTTCATAATCTGGATTCTATTGCAGCCGCACGTGGCGAAGTATTTGACCAAAAAATGACCTATTCAAATGATGATAAATTTGAAGCCGTCAACCCTGAGAAAGCCGCGCTTGAAATTAAACTGCAGCCGTTTCCGTTCGATCCGAACAGATTGCCTGCAGAAGAATGGAAAAAGATCGGACTGAATGACAAACAAATCCTGAATATCCTGAATTACGAGAAAAAAGGTGGTAAATTCTACAAAAAAAGTGATCTTCAAAAGATTTACAGCCTCTCACTCGCTGAATTTAAAATGCTGGAGCCATTTATAAAGATACCGGAATCCAATACTGAAAAATACCAGAAAGAAAAACCAATCCAATTGGACTCAATACATTCGAATGAAAAGGAAATGAAAATGGATATAGTCTATGAACTGAATTCCATCGATTCATTACAATTAATTGATATTCAAAACGTAGGCCCATGGTTTGCACATCGCATTCTTCAGTATCGCAGGTCTCTGGGTGGCTATTTACGCATTGACCAACTTCGAGAAGTGTATGGAATGGATTCATTGCGATTTCAACGAATCTCACGAAGTTTTACTGTCGATCCATCAAAAATTCAGTTACTTGCCATAAACCGTCGCACATTCAAAGAACTGATCAGGCATCCGTATATGAATTACAACCTTACAAAAAGTATTGTAAACAAACGTGAACGACAGGGTTTTGTGAAAAGCTGGAATGAACTTGTAATACTCAATGCAAATGACTCTGTTTCTATTGCCCGATTAAAACCGTATCTAGGCTACAACTGATTATAACTAACTGATTTTATGTGAATTGAATTGGATAGAGACGAATTGGGATAGATAGACTATCTTTGCCGAAAATGAGGGAGCATGATAACTTTTCGTGAATTAAATTTAAACACACCGCTAATCAATGCATTAGATGATTTAGGTGTGGTGAATCCAACCAGCATCCAGTCTAAGGTTTTCTCAGTGATCATGTCGGGAAAAGACGTCCTTGGAATTGCCCAGACAGGAACTGGTAAAACATTCGCCTATCTGTTACCTTGCCTTCGCCAGTGGAAATTTTCGAAAATTAAAAATCCCCAGATTCTTATCATAGTCCCCACGCGGGAACTCGTTGTTCAGGTTGCAGAAGAAGTTAGAAAATTATCAAAATACCTGAATTTAATCGTTGGTAGTGTATATGGTGGCGCTAATATCAATACACAGGCCATTATGGTCAGCAAAGGGCTCGATGTATTGGTTGCAACTCCTGGTCGTCTTCTCGATTTAATGCTCAAAGGAAATGTTAACCCTAAATTTGTTAAACATCTCATTATCGATGAGGTAGACGAAATGTTGTCACTTGGTTTTCGTTTTCAGCTCACAAGTATTTTAGAAATCCTTCCTGTAAATCGCCAGAATTTGATGTTTTCGGCAACCTTAACCGATGAAGTTGAATCACTTTTAGACAGTTATTTTAATTTTCCTGTTAAGATTGAAGCAGCTCCAACAGGAACCCCGCTCGATAATATAAGTCAGACGCTTTACAATGTTCCAAATTTCTACTCGAAAGTTAACCTGCTGACTTTGCTGCTGACACCCAAAGAAGAAATGAGTAAAGTACTTGTTTTCACAGCATCACGAAAACTGGCTGACGATCTGTTTGAGCAAATGGAACCTAAATTTCCTGGTCAGGTAGGTGTGATTCATTCCAACAAGGCGCAGAATTTTCGTTTCAGAGCGGTTGATAGTTTTCAGAAAGGTGAAATAAGGATTCTGATCGCTACTGACATTATTGCCCGTGGACTCGATATCTCAGAAGTTTCGCATGTTTTTAATTTCGATTTACCTGATGAGGCAGAAACATACATCCATCGGATCGGGCGAACCGGCCGGTATGATAAAATGGGTATTGCTATAAGTTTTGTGCTGCCAAAAGACTGGTCATTTTTAGCGGCGATTGAATCGCTGATGAAGATGAAAGTTGAAGAAATTCCATTGCCCTCCGATCTGGTTCTGTCTGAAGAATTGACTGATGAGGAACAACCAAAATTCTTCATGAAAGAAATTTCGTTGTTGAAACCTGCTGTTGTGACAGTCGGGCCTGCATTTCATGAAAAAAGCGAGAAAAATCAGAAGACAAATTACACAATACGACGCAAAGACAAACTGAAAGCAAAATACAAAAAACCCAAAACAAGGGGACAAAAACCTACGAAAAGACCAAAATAGAAAGAAGTGAACTATACTTTGAAAATTCGATAATTTAAAAATTCGACAATTTGACAATTTGACAATGTGGCGACAAGATGATTCGATAACTTCAAACTCCGAACTCCGAACTTCTTTAAAAACTCCCTTCCCCGATCGAAAAATCACCTATCTTTGCAGAGCAATTTCGGAATGATTTTTGAGGATGTTGCAATATTACAAACTATCTGGGGCTGACCGGTTTTGACAGCAAGATGAATGGTTATGTAAGCATACCGAGCCTTGCGGTGACGCTCGTTAATCTTGATCGCAAACAACAATTGGCGAAAATAATTTTGCTCTCGCTGCATAGTCTGAATCACAGTAAGACTGAGCTTCATCCCGACACCAGGTGACGGGACGAGACATCCCGCAGGTGGAAACGCCTAATACCGGCCTGATCACGGGGTGCTAATCAATTTTGGGATAGTTTTGCAGGTGCTTCAATTGCAAAATGAAATTCAGAAGATAGGCGCTGGCTTAGGGTGTTTGTTCCCTTACCAGCGATGAAAATCAATAACAAAATAAGTATGTAGAAAGCTTGGTTATTCCTTGTTTGGACGAGGGTTCGACTCCCTCCAGTTCCACAGAAAGCCTGATAATAATTAAAATTGTCAGGCTTTTCTTTTAAAATGAAAAGTCATTTTGGTAATTACTAATATATTCATTTAAGTCGGTTGTCATTGTAGCGATTCGATTACTGATCTCAGTGAGGAGGTTAAGATTCGCTTTCCATCCGAAATTCCCAACTCGATCATTTTTATTGGAGTTCGTAATCGGATAATATTTGCTTAAAGGAAAGCTGAACTTTTCCTCAGGAATATAGGAGTTTACACCCATAAACCCTCCTACTACAACTTCTACCTCTACATCAATTACTTGGATTTTCAATTTATTATTTTTAATTGTAAAAATGTATGTTTGCTTACACTCTTGGCTAATAGCTCCTTGCTTTTTATTTCCCCAGAATCCTTCATAATCATATGAGTAAACAATCTCAAATCTTCCTTTTAAAATTATTTTGCCTGATTCAAGATTCTTGTAGTGTAAGACTGCATCTAAACTGCCAAAATTAATTGATGACCACTCTAAAACTCTATCGAATATTATTTCTTTACTCAATTGATTATTAATTATATAAGTATATTCTATTTCGTTTTTTTCGTTAAAGGGAAGATTAGGATAATCCCCAAATTCAGATCGAAAAGTTCTCCAATCCTTTACCAATTCTTGAACTTCTAACTGCGTTTTGCCACTTTGGATAATTTTATTAATGTTTTGCTCTTCTATTTCCCAACTTTGGCAATAAGTATTTGAAACAGAAATAAGAAGAAAAACAAAAAATAAGGTGGTTTTCATTATTGATTTGATTAAGGGTTAAAAACTTTTATTTAACGAATGTAATCTTAAATCTACCTCAGTTTAACAGCTTGGATATTACTTCATGGTTGACCTGTTACCCAACAATAAAGGTAATTAATTTTTATTGAAGTTTTTGCCTTAAAATCATTTGAACCCAAATAAAACCGGAAAAATAAAGATCACAAACAGCGCCCAGACTGTATAAACCGGTAAAAAAGTAGTGATACTTTTTTCAACACTCTCCATTTGGTTTCGGTTCTTAAGTGTCTTATACAAACTGTATGTCACTATAAGAAGATTTGAAAGAATCAATATATTGCTCCCCAAAACTGCAAGTCTGTTTGGTGTTATGCCCCATTCTGAAATTCTGAATAAAATAGCGGATAATGCTATTCCATTGATGATTACCGTCATTAAAGACAATCCAAGTAAAAGAAAAATTCCGATTTTACTTTTTGAATTTCTGTTTGTTTCAGCTATTGAGAAAAGGATAAGTGCCATCACTCCAATGAGTAATAAATTAAAAATGAAAAGAAATTCTCTGTCATTATAAGGATCTTTGCCCGTATAGATGATGGCAATCATATACACCACAAGTGTTATCAGTACCAAAGGAGTAAATACTTTTGCGATTACAGGAGAAACTTTGTTGACCAGATGAGGATTTGTCCGGACAAGGAAAGTCCCTATTATTGGTGAAGCTGAAAGCCCCCAAATCCCT
>CAJBPB010000075.1 GCA_903957365.1 uncultured Bacteroidota bacterium | reverse complement strand
TCATTACCAGTCCACAGAATGCTGAAATTCAACTCACATCCGGACAAAAAGTTTTGAATTTCTGCGCCAATAACTACCTCGGATTGTCGGACCATCCTGCATTGATCGAAGCCGCCAAAGAAGCGCTCGACAGCCATGGTTACGGCATGTCATCGGTGCGTTTTATCTGCGGAACCCAGGATCTGCACAAAAAACTGGAACAGAAAATTGCTGATTTCTTCGGTACCGAAGATACAATCCTTTATGCCGCTGCCTTTGATGCCAATGGCGGTGTTTTTGAACCACTTTTCGGCGAAGAAGATGCGATCATCTCTGACTCATTGAACCATGCTTCTATCATCGACGGGGTTCGGCTCAGTAAGGCAGTTCGTTATCGCTATGCCAATGCGGATATGACCGATCTGGAAGAACAACTGAAACTTTCTCAGGCACAACGCTTCAGAATCATTGTTACGGATGGTGTGTTTTCGATGGACGGAAATGTCGCCCCCATGGACAAAATCAATGAACTGGCAAAAAAATACAACGCCCTGATCATGGTAGATGAATGCCATTCAGCCGGTGTGGTTGGCGAAACCGGACGTGGTGTTACTGAACTGTTCAATATCCGTGGTGAAGTGGATATCATCACCGGCACACTAGGGAAAGCATTTGGCGGTGCAATCGGTGGATTCACAACCGGAAGAAAAGAGATTATCGAACTGTTGCGTCAGCGTTCAAGGCCATATTTGTTTTCAAATTCATTGCCCCCTGTGGTTGTAAATGCGGGTATAAGAATGTTCGACATGATGAATGAAACATCAGAGCTTCAGGACAAACTGCATGCAAATACCGCCTATTTCCTTTCGAAAATGACAGCAGCCGGATTCGATATCAAGCCTACCAAATCGGCTATCTGTGCTGTGATGTTGTATGACGCTAAATTATCGCAGGACGTAGCTTCTGAATTATTGAAAGAAGGAATTTATGTGATTGGTTTCTATTTCCCTGTCGTTCCTAAAGGCCAGGCACGCATCAGGGTGCAGCTTTCGGCCGCCCATGAAATGGAACATCTCGACAAGGCCATTGCTGCTTTTATCAAAGTTGGAAAGCAACTCGGCGTGATTAAATAATGTCTGTCCATAAAGTCGGGAGTTTGATTCAGAATGTTCGGGTTCGAGGTTTCGATGAGCTGAAAATCAGGAGTGTACTGAGGTACATGACTGATTTGAAGATTGAGAATAACGAAGAAATCGGACATTATGGACAAATTCTAAATAGTTTGTCTGTAATGTCAGTATCTGAGATTATTGACAATTTAAACAGATATTTCAATTTTTACCCTGAAAACTGACTGGAGGTCCGGAGATAAATTATATCTGCTGACTTCCAGTCAGAATATTTATTTTTGCATCAAAATAATACCTTTTGAATATGAATACTTTAGCCCAGTTAAAACAATTCACCCGCGTTGTTGCTGATACCGGCGATTTTGAGTCGATCAACCAATACAAACCCATTGATGCCACCACCAATCCGAGTTTGATTTTTGCTTCGGCCCAGGACCCGAAATACAAGCACCTGATGGAGGAAGCTATTCGCTTTGCGACGAATGAAACAACTGATAAAAGTCATCAACTGGGACTATGTCTGGATCGTTTGTCGGTACTTTTCGGACTGGAAATCCTGAAGATTGTTCCCGGACGCGTCTCGACCGAAGTGGATGCACGTCTGTCGTTTGACACCGGGGCTACCATTACCAAAGCACGCCATCTGATCGCCATGTATGAAGCAGCCGGCATCGACCGTAACCGTATTCTGATCAAAGTGGCTTCTACCTGGGAAGGCATCAAGGCGGCTGAGGTAATCGAAAAAGAAGGAATTCATACCAATCTGACCTTACTTTTCAGCAAAGCACAGGCCATCGCCTGCGCCGAATCGGGTATCACATTGATTTCACCTTTTGTTGGCAGGATTTTAGACTGGCATAAAGCCAGCCGCAAAGTAGATCATATTGATCCTAAGGAAGATCCGGGTGTACTGTCTGTGACGGAAATTTATAATTATTATAAAAAATTTGGTTATGCCACCGAAGTGATGGGCGCCAGTTTCCGTAATACAGGTGAAATTATCGAACTGGCCGGTTGTGATTTACTGACCATTGCACCTTCACTTCTTTCGGAACTTGAAAAAATGGAAACACCTCTCACTTTGAAACTGGATGCTTCAAAGGCCGCTGCGATGCCCATTGACAAGATTCCGATGGATGAAAAGACTTTCCGCTGGATGATGAACGAAGATGCCATGGCCACCGAAAAACTAGCCGAAGGCATCCGCAAATTTGCTGCCGATCTGGTGAAGCTGGAAGATATGATTAAAAAGGAGTTGTAGGATAAAATAATATTCTTTTTACTCAGAGGGTCATGAAAGTAAGGCAAAGATTCGCCAGGAAAAGGTTCACACAACAATGCCAACCGCAAACAAAGTACAGTAGAGGTTAACATATTGAATGTTTCTATCTCTGCGAAAAAGCTCAGTGAACTCCGCGGTTAGTGCATCAAACCGGGTCAACCCTCAAAATGGTGTCTCACTTCCAACATAACACTTTATTCCCGCTTCGGTGAATTGCAATGCTACCTCACTTAAATGTTCATTCGACGGGATAAGGTGATGGTTGCCCAGATAATCCTTCCCAAGCATCTGGTATTTTTCTCTTCCCAGATGATGCAAAGGCAGAATATTGATTTCTGTACGATCAATTTCCTGTAAAAACCGAATAACCGAAGCGATGTTCTCATCTGAATCGTTGAAACCTGGTATCAGGGGAAGTCTGAAAATCAGTCTTCCCGTAAATTGACCTGCCAGCAACCGCGCATTTTCAAGTATATGTACATTATCCGCTGCAGTGGCTTTTTTGTGTTCAGTGTTGTCAAAATGCTTCAGATCGAAGAAAATCCAGTCGAGGTAAGGCAATACTTTTTGGAAATTTCTCCAGGGTAAATTACCGCAGGTTTCAATGGCCGTGTGGATATAGGCATCATGGCAACGGCGCAAAATTGCCTCCGCAAAATCAACCTGCAACAATGGTTCTCCGCCAGTCAGGGTAACACCTCCCCCATTTCCCCAATAACTGCTGTCACGCTGTATCAGACTGAAAAGTTTTGAAACAGATATTTCATATCCACTCAGGCGCAAAGCTCCGGTATAACACTCTTCCAGACAATCATGTTCTTCGCAGTCAGCACAGAAACTGCGGTGAATAACAGGTTTTCCCTGTTCAAAACGGATGGATTGATGCGGACAAAGATGCATGCAATGACCACAACCAATGCATTTTGACGCGAACCAAAGCAAGCCTGGTGTACTGCTGATTCCTTCGGGATTGGAGCACCAGAAGCAACTGAGCGTGCATCCGTTCAGAAAAACCAATGTGCGGCAACCAGGCCCATCATGTACCGACAAGCCCTGGATATCGAAAACATATCCTTTTGTTTCGCGCTGATCAGTTCCTGAAATCATTGCAGGTTACCGCATTCATTTCCGGAAAAGCATCGTATTTGTTCATACAGCTCCCCAACTCGTCAGCTGTTAATACGAAGTTTGAACAATATTTACATTTTGTGGCCTTTTCGAAATGCTCACAAGCAGCATCATCGGCCAGAATCCTGTTTTTATCCCTTTTGCAGATCCCTTTAAAAGCATCTGTAGCCAGAAAATATTTACAATCGTAGTGGTTCATGTGTTTGATTTTATGTTTTCATGTTGTTTAACAATGGTTAGAAGTTGGAAGCACGAAGACCGAAGTTAAATCAACAATTTGATATTTGCATTTTGACTTTTCACTTTTCGCTCTTCACTCTTCACTTTTCACTTCCTATCTGTTCATACTCCGTCCGCGCAATCACCTCATCCTGAATCTGTTTCCCAAGCTCAACCCAATATTGGGTGAAACCTGCCACACGTACCATCAGTCCGCGGTAGTTTTCAGGATTCTTTTGCGCATCTTTCAACATCCGCGAATCGACCACATTAAACTGTGCGTGGAAAGCACCTTTGCGCAGATAGGCCTTGATCATTTCAAGAAACTTACGCGATCCTTCTCTTCCTTTCACTACTGAAGGATGAATTTTCATATTCAGTTGTGAGTTCTGCGACAAGGCATGGTCATAACAGGTAGCCGAACTGAACAACGCATACGGACCGTTGACATCCGTTCCGGGATAAGCCGAAACAGAACCATCGGCAAAAGTGGTTCCGCAGAGTCTGCCATCAGGTGTGGCAAGGGTTACAGCGCCCATTGGCGCATGGGTCGAAACGGAAATCTGGCATGAATACAATGGTTCATTGTACAGCGAAACATAGTTCTCGCACATTTTGCTGAACCAATGCTGCCACTCTTTAAAAATACTGTCAACATATTTGTCGTCGTTACCGTATTTTGGTGCGTCGAGGCATTTTTTGTGAATCCTGATCCAATCCATAAAATTGTCGGCTTTCACCTGTTCGATC
>CAJBPB010000074.1 GCA_903957365.1 uncultured Bacteroidota bacterium | reverse complement strand
GCATTGAAATCGGTAAAGGAGTTGAAACTTGCCGAAACGGTTGCAATATCCTCATAACTCCCTGATCCTGATTTACGAACAATATAATAAGATGCGTATTCAAAACCAACATAAGGTGTCCAGATCAGGTTCCAGTTTCCATTCACTCCCTGGTTTATTGTCAGGTGTATGGTCTGGTGATAATCGCTGGCCGGAAATTCCCTGTTTTCACTATCAAGAAAACCGATCTTGTAACGGTATGGGCGCATTTCCGGATTGGAGTCAAAGTCTGTTACCATGGGAACCTCTTCATAACCAACCGTGTCAATAACCTCATACACATCGGTCTCGTCCGTTTCCTTATATACAAGAAAATCAGCAATCAGGTCTGTAACAGGTTTTTCCCAGACAACAACATTATAATTTGTCAGACTATCGACAGTAACCATACAAACCGGGGTTTCGGGGTAAGACATAATAGTAAAGGCTGCACTGATATCAAAGGATGAATATGCATAAGCATCAGTAATACGTAAGAGACATTCGTCTGAATCCACCATAGGTGTAATCCATTCAAAAAATCCAGAATTACCTTGGCTACTGCCATTGCCGATAACCTCCCAGCTTTCACCATTATCAGAGGAAAATTCAATGTAATTAGCAGGTGAATATGGATTTTCAACTGTCCAGGTAAGTGTGAGAGGACTGTAAGTATTTACAATTTCACCACCCGATGGAGAGGTTATTGTATAAACAGGAAAAGGATTAATAGAAAAAACCTCGCTAAGGCCATATTGTAATGGATTTTCAGCGTTGTATAGTTTTAGCACACATGCATCTGAAGGGGTGTCAGATAAAACAAGATATGTAAATGTTGGGTAAGCATTTATGTTTTGAGCAAGGGGTGTAAAGGTCTGACCGTTATCAATTGAAATTTCTGCATTAATCATTGTGATACCTGAAATATTCAGAATCCAGTAAACCTGTGTAAGGGAATTTGCAAAAACCGCAGAATTGCCAGAAGGTTCCCAAATGAAAATAGCCGGAATGTAAACAGTAAAGGGCGCATCACTTACATCACTAACCTCTGGATTAGCATAATCCAGGATTCTTAAAACTGCATTGGTCGTTGATGTATTGGGTGGACTTAACAGAGTACTTCCTCCGTTTGGACCAGTGGGGACTTGACCTAAATACCACCAGTTTACACCACCATCATATGAAAATTCGATGGTAACAATTCCACTCAGGTTTTCCCCTGTCCAGGTTGCTGTTTCATTTGCTCCATAGGTCCATGTCTCGCCACCATTCGGCGATTGAATTGTCAAATTTTGCGCAAATGCGGATGAAGCAAAAAGGGATGAAAACAGCATCAATCCAAAAAGGAAAGATTTCATTTGGATAGATATGTGATAGCAAATTGATTTCATAATTTTTATGTTTGGATTATTATCGATAAACCTTTGAAGTACAAAATTGTTCATAGAATAAAGAAATTATTTCAACTTTTTGATGAATGATTAAAACATCAGGCTCAACTTGCCGCTTTCAAATGAAGCGCATGCTTACAACCAATTGATTGTGAGCAATTCTGCTGTTGCCATAACTGACTGAATTCGAATTTCTGTTATTTATCAAAACAATTACACTCGCTGCAAGCGTAAGCAAAAGGCATCTAGCCCCAAGGCATGAAATTACAAAAATGAATTAAGTGTTAACCAGACATGATTCAACTACCCCATATTATAAAACAGATAATCCCGTATGATACGGGATTATCTTTCTAATAATCAGTATATTAACAGAGAGAAACGGAAAGGATTATTTCAGTTTTTAATGCCTGACTACGATTTTCCTTGTGTTGCTTTTTTCACCTGATTGCAGATGCATCAGATACATCCCTTCTTCAAAGTCTGCACTGCTGATTGATTGCATCTGTCCGGAATTCACATTTCTGAAATCTGCGGAATAGATTTTGCGGCCTGCAAGATCTGTGATGATCAGATTTACCTGTCCTTTGATTTTATCACCGAACACCAGATTGATCAGATCATTAGCCGGATTAGGATAAACAACGAAATCAAAGTCTTCATTTTCTGAAACATTTACCACACTGTTCGAAGCCGCGTTGGAATACACCTCGGGATAACCGGTTTCACGCAAAGTTAAGTCGCAACCGGTCGGGTGAACGATTTTAACCATATATGAAACATCACCGTCCGGTGCATTGAAATCGGTAAAGGAGTTGAAACTTGCCGAAACGGTTGCAATATCCTCATAACTCCCTGATCCTGATTTACGAACAATATAATAAGATGCATATTCAAAACCCACATAAGGTGTCCATATCAGATTCCAGTTCCCGTTAACTCCCTGATTTATTGTCAGGTGAATGGTCTGGTGATAATCGCTGGCCGGAAATTCCCTGTTTTCATTATCAAGGAAACCGATCTTGTAACGGTATGGACGCATTTCCGGATTGGAGCCAAAGTCTGTTACCATAGATACTTCTTCATAACCAACCGTGTCAATGACCTCATACACATCGGTCTCGTCCGTTTCCTTATACACAAGAAAATCAGCAATCAGGTCTGTAACTGGTTTTTCCCATACGACGACATTATAATTTGTCAGACTATCGACAGTAACCATACAAACCGGTGCTTCCGGAAAAGTAAAAATTGTAAATACTCCGCTGAAATCAACAGCCTGAAGTGCGTATGAATCGGTGATACGGATGAGACATTCGTCTGAATTTACATTGGGTGTAACCCAAACATAACTTCCGGTATTACCAACGTTCACGGCATTGTCGATCACTACCCAGTTTATTCCGTTGTCAATAGAATATTCAAGATAACAAGAAGACGAATAAGGATTTTCAACATTCCAGCTTATCGTAAAAGGACTGAGTGTATTGATAATTTCTCCTTCTGCAGGTGAGGTCAGTGTATATTGTGGAAGAGGGCTGATTATAAACAATTCACTCAGACCAAAGACTGATGGATCTTCCGTATTGTAAAGCTTGAGAATACAGGAATCGGAAGGTATTTCAGATAAATTGAGGTACATATAATTGGAATTCGCATTAATGTTTTCCGCAACCAGCGTGTAGGTCTGGCCGTTATCAAGTGAAATCTCGGCATTCAGCCAATTGATGCCATTGGCATTCAACATCCAGTTAACATAAACCAGATTATCAGCAAAAACAGCTGTTCCGGCAAATGGCTGAAAAATAATAATTGATGGAACATAATTGGTAAAAGGAGCATCACTTACATCACTTATATCCGGATTACTATAATCAGATATTTTTAAAATCGCATTTGTGGTTGAAGTGTTGGGCGGACTTACCGAAACAGTCCCTCCGTTTGGTCCGGTAGAGACTTCACCAAAGTACCACCAGTTGATACCGCCATCATACGAAAATTCCACAGTGACCACGCCACTCAGGTTCTGTCCCGTCCAGGATGCTGTTTCAGTAGTTCCATAAGTCCATATCTCGCCACCATTCGGCGATACAACCGTGATGTTTTGAGCAAAAGTGGTCAAACCGAACATTGAAGAGAACAGAATCACTCCAAAAAGTAGAGATTTCATCCTGATGGTTATGTGACAGTAAATTGATTTCATATTTATTTTTGTTTTGATTTAATATCGATAAACCTCTGAATTCCGGAATTGTTCAAATAATAAAAAAATAATGGCTTCTTACATTTAATTTATATACCTCAAATTCATTTACACGCATACCTGAAAAAGCTTTGTCAGAAACTGAATATGTTTTTGTCAATGTATCAATATAATGGACATTCTAAAAGCGTACGATTGCCTGAGTTAATAGAATCAGATCATGAAAGTTCTTAATGCCTGACCACTATTTTCCTGGTCCTGCCTTTTTCGCCTGATTGCAGATGCATCAGATACAATCCTTCTTCAAAGTCTGTGCTGTTGATTGTTTGCATCTGTCCGGAATTTACATTTCTGAAATCTATGGAATAAATTTTGCGACCTGCAAGATCAGTGATGATCACATTTACCTGTCCTTCGATTTTATCACCGAATACCAGATTGATCAGATCATTTGCCGGATTAGGGAATACATCGAAATCAAAGTCTCTATTTTCAGAAACATTTACCACACTATTCGACGCCGCGTTGGAATACACCTCGGGATAACCAGTTTCACGTAAAGTAAAATCGCATCCGGTCGGGTGAACGATTTTAACCATATATGAAACATCACCATCCGGCGCATCGAAATCGGTATAGGAGTTGAAACTTGCCGAAACGGTGGCGATATCTTCATAATTTCCTGATCCTGATTTACGAACAATATAATAGGAAGCGAATTCAAAACCGACATATGGTGTCCAGATCAGATTCCAGTTGCCGTTAACTCCCTGATTTATTGTCAGGTGTATGGTCTGGTGATAATCACCGGCCGGGAACTCCCTGTTTGCATTATCCAGAAATCCGATCTTGTAACGGTAAGGACGTATCGCCGGATTTGAACCATAATCGGTGACCAATGAAGCTTCTTCATAAGCAACCGTGTCAATCACCTCATAAACATTGGTCTGGTCTGTTTCCTTGAAAACAAGAAAATCAGCAATCAGGTCTGTCACAGGTTTTTCCCATACGACAATATTATAATTGGTCAGGCTGTCCACTGTGACCATGCAAACCGGTGTTTCGGGGAAAGTTAAAACCGAAAAAACACCACTTAAATCCATTGACTGAATTGCATATGAATCGTTGATACGGATGAGGCATTCATCGGAATTAGTATTGGGGGTGACCCAATCGTAACTACCTGAATTTCCGACATTAACGGCATTGTCAATCCCCATCCAGTTTATTCCGTTATCAACAGAATATTCGAGATAACAATATGATGAATATGGATCTACAACATTCCAGGTAATTGTAAAAGGACTAAGTGTATTGATAATATCTCCTTCGGCCGGTGAGGTCAATGTATAGACAGGAACAGGATTTATTGAAAAAACCTCACTCAAACCGAAAACAGAAGGATCTTCGGCGTTATATAGCTTTAAAATACAGGATTCAGAAGGTATATCGGATAATTCAAGAAAGGTCGTACCACTGGCAACCGCATTGATATTTTCGGCAATTGGGGTATAGGTTTGTCCGTTGTCAAGTGAAATCTCAGCATTAAGCCAATTGACATCATTAACGGTCAGCGTCCAGTAAATATAAACCAGATCGTTAACAAAGATAGCCATTCCGGCATAAGGTTGGAAAATAACAATGGGTGGAACGTAATTGGTGAAAGGGGCATCACTTACATCGCTTACAACAGGATTACCTGATCTGGTTATTTTTAACAATGCATTGGTTGTTATAACATTGGGTGGACCAACCAAGGTACTACCCCCGTTTGGCCCTGTGGTTGCAGAAGCTAAGTAGAACCAGTTTGCACCGCCGTCAGATGAAAATTCGATCGACACTAAACCACTCAGATTTTCTCCGGTCCATGTTACTACTTCATATCCACCCCACGTCCAGGTCTCGCCACCATTCGGAGATTGAACCGTGATACTCTGTGCATAAACGGATGAAGTGAAGACAGATGTAAAAAGAATCAACCCAAAAATCAAAGATTTCATTTGGATAGATAGGTGATAGTAAATTGATTTCATATTTTTTTTTGATTTTTAATATTCATGAACCACTAAAGTACGAAATTGTCCGTGCAATAAATAAAATGATTGGTTAGGATAATCGTACCACCCTCATTAATTTTGAATTTTGTCAGTTTATCAAACAATGTACTCATTATAAGCATGCCCAGTCTGAAACAGATCAGATTTTATCAGTTATTATTGCCTGACTACGATTTTCCTTGTGCTACTTATTTCAGCTGATTGCAGATGCAAAATATACATACCATCCTTAAAGTTTGCGCTGCTGATTGATTGCATTTGGCCTGACTTCACATCTCTGAAATCCCCGGAATATTTTGTGCGACCAGCAATATCAGTGATAACCAGGTTTACCTGACCTTTAATTTTATCGCTGAATATCAAATTAATCAGATCATTTGCCGGATTTGGATACACATTGAAATCAAAGTCTCCATTTTCTGAAACAGTAACCACACTATTCGAAGCCGCATTGGAATAAACCTCTGGATAACCGGTTTCACGTAAAGTAAAATCGCAACCGGTCGGATGGACGATTTTGATCATATATGAGACATCACCATCCGGCGCATTGAAATCGGTATAGGAGTTGAAACTTGCCGAAACGGTGGCGATATCTTCATAATTTCCTGATCCTGATTTACGAACAATATAATAGGAAGCGAATTCAAAACCGACATATGGTGTCCAGATCAGGTTCCAGTTACCGTTAACCCCCTGATTTATTGTCAGGTGAATGGTCTGGTGATAATCACCGGCAGGAAATTCCCTGTTTGCATTGTCCAGAAATCCGATCTTGTATCGGTATGGACGTATCGCCGGATTGGAACCATAATCGGTCACCATCGAAGCTTCATCGTAGGCAACTGTGTCAATCACTTCATAAACATCGGACTGGTCTGTTTCCTTGAAAACAAGAAAATCAGCAATCAGGTCTGTCACAGGTTTTTCCCATACGACAACATTATAATTTGTCAGGCTATCGACTGTTACCATGCAAACCGGAGTTTCGGGGAATGTAAAAATTGTAAAAACACCACTTAAATCCTCAGACTGAGTTGAGTAAGCATCTTTGATACGGATGAGGCATTCATCTGAAATAATATTGGGTGTTACCCAATCATAACTACCAGAATTACCGCTATTAACGGCATTGTCAATGAACACCCAGTTTATTCCGTTATCAACAGAATATTCGAGATAACATAATGATGAATATGGGTCTACAACATTCCAGGAAATTGTATAAGGACTGAGTGTATTGAGAATATCACCTTCGGCAGGTGAGGTCAATGTATAGACAGGAGAAGGATTAATTGGAAAAACTCCACTCAGACCAAACATGGAAGGATCTTCAGCGTTATATAGCTTTAAAATACAGAATTCAGCAGGTGTATCGGATAATTCAAGTAAGGTAATGGCTTCGCCCGCATCGATATTCTCAGCGATCAGGGTATAGGTTTGTCCGTTGTCAAGTGAAATCTCAGCATTCAGCCAATAGACATCATTAACTGTCAGCGTCCAGTAAATATAAACCAGTTCATTAACAAAGACAGCCGTTCCGGCATTAGGATGAAAAATAACAATGGGCGGAACGTAATTGGTAAAAGGGGCATCACTTACATCGCTTACAACAGGATTACCTGATTTAGTTATTTTGAGCAATGCATTGGTTGTTGAAACATTGGGTGCACCTACCATAGCACTCCCTCCGTTTGGCCCTGAGGGTAATTCACCAAATGAATACCAGTTTGTTCCACCGTTATCCGAAAATTCGATTGACACAAAACCATTCAGATTTTCGCCGGTCCATGTCACTTCTTCATATCCACCCCAAGTCCAGGTTTCACCGCCATTCGGAGATTGAACCGTGATACTCTGTGCATAAACGGATGAAACTAAAACTGATAAAAAAAGAATCAACCCAAAAAGTAAAGACTTCATCTTTATGGAAAAACGATAGTAAATTGGTTTCATAAATTTTTTCGTTAGGATTATTTATGCATAAACCTCAATAATTCAGGATTGTTCAAACGATAAATAAAATTTTCATTGCGATAAATATTCGAAGTTGGAAGTTCGGAGTTCGGAGTTTCTGGTGACTGGTGACTGGTGACTAGTGATTAGTAATTGGTTACGGCTAGACATTGCCGAATTGTCAAATTGTCAAATTATCGAATAAACTAATTGTCACATTGCCGAATTAACTAATTGTCACATTGCCGAATTAACTAATTGTCACATTGCCGAATTAACTAATTGTCACATTGCCGAATAAACTAATTGTCACATTGCCGAATTAACTAATTGCCGAATTGATTTCTTTTTAACTTTACACTGTTACCGATCCGTTGCCGGTACTTTAACTAATTCATTATCATGGGTATTAAATTTCGATTGACGATCATGAACTTCCTTCAGTTCTTTGTCTGGGGTTCATGGCTTATTACAATTGGTGCATATTGGTTTCAAACAAAACAATGGTCGGGTGCCGAATTTGGCGCGATTTTCTCAACTATGGGAATATCCTCTCTTTTTATGCCGGCCATTGCAGGTATCATTGCTGACAGATGGATAAGCGCGCAAAAACTTTATGGTTTCTTTCATATCCTGGGCGCCATCATGCTGGCCATTGTTCCCCGTGTTGATAATCCATCCCTTTTGTTTTGGGTGATGCTGGTCAATATGATGTTTTACATGCCCACCATCGCGTTGTCGATCACAGTTGCCTATGCAGCTTTGAAGAAAAAAGGATTGAATGTCGTGACAGAATATCCACCAATCCGCGTCTGGGGTACGGTTGGTTTCATTGTTGCCATGTGGACAGTAAGTCTGCTGCATCTTGAAACATCCGCTATTCAGTTTTATGTTGCTTCCGGTGCCTCTTTGGTTTTGGGCATTTACGCATTCAGCTTGCCTGATTGTCCGCCCGCGCCTGCTACAACAGGAAAAAGAACGTTTATCACCGCGCTTGGCCTCAATGCTTTTACCTTGTTTAAAAACCCGAAGATGGCGCTTTTCTTCATTTTCGCGATGCTGCTGGGCGCTTCCCTGCAACTCACCAATATGTACGGTGATACTTTCCTGCACGATTTTAAAAATATTCCTGCGTACAAAGACCTTCTCGCGGTTAAGTTTCCGGCCATCATCATGTCGATTTCACAGATTTCTGAGACTTTATTCATCCTTGCCATACCGTTTTTTCTGCGTCGTTTTGGTATCAAGAACGTGATGTTATTCAGTATGGTAGCCTGGGTGCTGCGTTTTGGATTGTTTGGCGTTGGTAATCCGGCCGACGGATTATGGATGATTATTCTTTCCTGTATCATTTATGGAATGGCATTCGACTTTTTCAATATTTCAGGTTCGTTGTACGTCGAAACACAGAGTGATCCGAGCATCCGTGCCAGCGCGCAGGGATTGTTTATGATGATGACGAATGGCTTTGGCGCTTTCTTCGGAAGCTACCTGAGTGGCATTATCATCGATAAATTCTACCTGCTCGAAGACGGTTCCAAAGACTGGTCAGGAATATGGTTTGCTTTCGCTGGCTATTCTCTCGTTGTGGCGGTTCTGTTTGCCGTATTGTTCAAACACAAACATGTGCCGGAAGAAGTGGCTGTAGTGAAGCATTAAGAAAGTTTTTTCATAAATAGGCAAAGCTGCTTATAATGAAGCATTTAATAAGAATGCAGGAATCATTTTACCATTGTATACTTTGAATGATTGATTCCATCACTTCCGGATAGCGCAAACGTTCATCTCTCAGCAGATTATAGTTAACATAAATGATCTCATTGTCATCCGCATACCAGAAATGTGTCTGGTCCATCTGGATCATAAAGGTATTTTTTGATGTTTGAAAGGTTTTACCACCGATGACGTAATCGACCAGCGGGCTTTCTTTCAGATTGATGGCACCATTTAGCTTTGCATTCATATCAACAACTTCCGCAATGGTCAGTTTAGCAGAGTTAGGCGTTCTGATTATCATACAGATTTCTGAACTGCTGTACTTTTCTGTTATCAGCAGGGTAAATTTATTATCGCCCCGGTTGTTGCTTTGAAAAACCCCATCATACGAACCTGACCGAAACGACCAGTCAGCAGGACATTTCAGACTAACTTTTGGTATTTGCACTTCAACATCCTGCCAGCTTACAATTTCGACAGGTTTGTAAAAACCATTCATCGTCTTTAACAACCAATTTCTGGCTTCATTTTGTGTGTTGAAAGTATCTTTTGAATAATCGCTGTAAAAATCAGTGATAAAATACTTATTCACACCATCTTCCTCCACACCTTGAAAGTTGCAGGCATCAGGAAGAATCATTCCTATCATTTCATTGTTCCTGTAATAATAGAATGTATAAAGCCCTGGCGCATAATTACATGCACTGGAATCAATCGTAACACCAACTGGCAATACCTGTGCAAATGACTGAATCGCAAAGCACATCCCAATGAAAAGGAATACTTTTTTCATGGCTATAATTTTACGATTTCCACTCTCCGGTTAAGCTTTCGGCCTTCTTCAGTAGAGTTGGTTGAGACAGGGCAAAACTGACCTGCGCCTTCAAATAGCATTCGGGAAGCATCAATTTTTCCGGTAGTCAGTAAATAGTTTTTTACACTTTCGGCTCTTGCTTTCGAAAGAGAAACATTGCCTGCATAGGTTCCTGTGTTATCAGTATGTCCTACAACTATAATGTTAACTTTCGGATTGGCGTTCAGATAATCGATTATTTGCTTCAGTGCTTCTGTCGATTCAGGTTTGATGTCAGATTTGCCAACATCGAAAAGGATTCCGTAAATCGCAGCTTTACCATCACGATCAATCGCCTGCTCCAGATCAATTGAAATCTCCTGTTCCATTGCTTCCACTTCCAGTACCTCAACTCTGTAACTTCCGGCATCTGTCGAATTGGCTGCTGTATGTACCTTTATGTAAATTTCTTTTCCATTCATACTGGCCATAAACATTGTCTTTCGGTCATCAAGTGCAGTACCATTGATTTTTAAAACAGCATTATTATAATTCTGGTTGATTTGTGCACTGCTGAATTTTTTGGTTTCACCTTCAATTTTAAAATAGGAAACGTTGTAATATTTACCGCCCTTATTTATTTTCTTTGCATCACCTTTTACGTAATAAACAAATTCCGCATCATTGTAATCACTATTCGCGCAGTCACTTATATAGAAACCGGGCATGCGGTTGATGTAAGTTGGCTCAGCGTTTACACAGCGCGGAGTATCTTGTGAGAAAGCCGCAAGACTGGCCGAAAGGAATATAAAAAGGAGTAGATTTTTCATAATGAGAATTTTTAAATGTTTAAAATTGAGATTTTAATTAAAGACTATTTCACTAAAAAAGACCTGAAACAATGCGTTTACAGGCCTTCTTTTATACGATTTATAAAAAATGATTTACAAAGGATTTTTCCGAAACAGATTCATGTTTCAAATTACAGGAAGTAAAATTATTCCGGTTAAAATCCATAATAAAACATTGTTTCATACACCAAATGAATTCTATTGCATCAGTCTGTCCCGGTTTTTTCTACAGTACTCTCTTAACCGAAAATTTACCATCTTTGATAGTGATCGCTACTGGTTCGTTATAATTATGGGATACCATACCTGAACCAGTGAAAGTACCAGTTATCATATCATTCACATTACCATATTTGGTGATGGTGATTGTGCCTTCTGTTAAAGCGATGATCGTGGTGTTGTCGTCATAATTGACTACCATTGAGTTATCTGAATCATTCACTGCATAAGATCCGCTGGTATTGCCTTCAACAGCCAGTAAAACCGAGTTATCTGCTGCATCTGTAAATTCACAACCTGTTGCATTCATTGCAGCATCAAAAATTGCCATGCCCTCTTTGTCAAATTTAAAAGTCTGGTTTTGGTATACATCTCCATTGACGACAAACGACAATTCAGAAGATGTAATATTGTCTATTGGATCACCTGTAGAATCTTTTGAACAAGAAACTGAGAATACACCAATAAACAACATGATAATCATGGTTGAAAGTAGTTTTGTTTTCATAAATAATGTAATTTTAGGTAAATAATAATGAGAATTGAGATAGTTTTATATATATTTAGATTTAAATAGATGTTGAATCAGTAATAGGAGTCTTTGATATTAAAATTAATAACTCCTTAATTAGTAACTATTTAAGAAAACGAATGCTTTAAATAAGAATTATTTGTGTTGTGATTGAAGCGTAAAAATATAAAAAAACCATTCAATTTACAATTTTCACTATTTTTTTTTCAATAGATCAATAAGTGTAAATTCACTATCTTTATTCGATCAATCGTGCAGTGATGAAATGCTGCTACAGATAAAAAAAGAGCCATGGAAAACTTCCTTCACAACCCTGCGATTATCGCCTCACCCGGCAAAAAGCACAAGGTTTCAGATTTTGATTGTAAATACACCGCACATCTTACCAACAAAAAAGAAACGGTTGAACAACTGAAAGAGAACGTGGATGCCTTGATTGAAGTGCAGGAGCGGCTCTATGCCGACAACCGTTATGCCGTGCTGCTTGTGTTTCAGGCCATGGATGCTGCCGGAAAGGACGGCACTATCAAACACGTGATGTCGGGATTGAACCCACAGGGCACCCAGGTTTTTAGTTTCAAAACACCCTCAGATATTGAACTTGAGCATGATTATTTATGGCGGACCAACCGCTTTTTACCACCGCGGGGTAATTTTGGTATTTATAATCGCTCCTACTATGAAGAAATTTTGATTGTGAAAGTGCATCCTGAATATCTGCTGCGACAGCATCTGCCTGAAGTACATAATATTGACGTTATTCATAAAGAATTCTGGGCAAAGCGCTACCGGCAGATTAACGATATGGAACGCCATCTGGTCGAAAATGGAACCATTGTCATGAAGTTCTTTTTAAACGTATCGAAAGACGAACAAAAAAAACGTTTTCTGAAACGGATTGAAGACGACAGCCGTAACTGGAAATTCTCGTCGGCTGATGTGAAAGAACGTCACCACTGGGATAAATATATGGATGCCTATTCGGATATGCTTAGCCATACTTCCACCGACATCGCACCCTGGTATGTGATTCCGGCTGACAATAAATGGTTTATGCGATATGCGGTGAGTAACTTGATCATCAATAAATTACGTGAGCTCGACCTGCAGTTTCCACGCCTGCCCGAAGAAGAAAAAAACCGGCTGGAAGAAGCGAAAGTGATGCTTATGAATGAGTGAACTAGAGTGCGGAGTGAACTAAAGTGGGAAGAGGGAAGTGGGAAGAAGGAAGTTCTGAGTGCGGAGATCTGCCTCGTCGGCACGATGAGGGAAGTGGGCTAAAATGTCCAGAATTATTTTATTTCATCGATGAAAGCGTTCAATTCGCTCAATGCATATAGTGGCAGATTGGTAAGCCAGTCTTGCGCACGATAATCCGCCATTGACAAGCGTATTGAGCGTTTGGGACTAAATTTTTCATGGAATACTTTCAGGCTTTTAGCCTGCAAATTTTCTTCTGCCTTCACTTCTATCGGGATAACCAAGTCTTTATATTGTATGACAAAATCAACTTCTGCAGTTGAACGATCTGCTGACCAATAGTTGATTACGTATGAATTGATGCTATTTAACTGTTGTAGAACGTATTGCTCGGTGAGAGCTCCCTTAAATTCAGAGAATATCAAATTTCCATCAAGGAGTGTTTTGGCATCAATATCTCCCATAGCGGTAAGTAATCCTATATCAACAAGAAACAATTTGAAGGCACTTCTGTCTTCATACGCTTTCAATGGTAAACCAGACTTAGTTATCCGGTACACTTTGTGAACCTGTCCACAATCAATCAGCCATGATATTGCCAATTCATAGTCTTTTGCTCTGGAACCCTGCTTTATCAATCCATACACAAACTTTCTATTTTCTTTTGCCAATTGGGATGGAATCGAATTCCAAACCATACGTATGCGCGGAACAATTTCAATAGGTGCATGTTTTGAAAAATCCTGTTCATAAGCAAGCAAAATTTGTTTTTGGATATCACGGACTTCTGTAAAACTATTATTCTCTGCAAATTTCAACACCGCTTCAGGCATACCACCCACAAAATAATAGTGCCGCAGAAATTCAATGTATTTTGTTTTGTAAGCAGTTATTAACTTCCAATCGGCACTACCCAATATAGCTACGAGTGCACTTTCACCTATAGCATCCAGAAATTCTAAAAAAGTGAGGGGATACAAATCCATAAATTCAACCTTACCAACAGGAAATGAAATATTCGCATGAAGTGCAACACCCAACAGCGAACCTGCTGCAATAACATGATACTCTGGTGCATCTTCCCTAAAATACTTTAAAGCAGTAATTGCTTCGGGAACAGCTTGTATTTCATCGAAAATTAACAAAGTATTATCAGCACGAATCGTTAAACCCGATTCTGCTTGTAAGGCAACAATTACCCTTTTAATGTTAAAATCATCTTCGAATAATGTCCGTAATCTTCTGTTTTTTTCCAAATTCAAATATACTGTCTGAGAATATTGGGTATTTCCAAATTCTTTCATGAGCCAGGTTTTTCCAACTTGCCGTGCACCCTTTATGATGAGTGGTTTTCGTGAAATCGCATTTTTCCAGACTATAAGTTCAGCCAATTTCGTTCTTCTCATGGTTTAAAATTTATACAAAAATACACTTTTACAAACGACTATTTGTATTTTACTACATTTATTCGAACAACTTTTTTGACCATTACCTTCTGAAGGCAAAAATGTGCTTTCTGTCAGGATGTGCAGAGCGAAGGAAATGTTGATGAGTGAAGAGAATTAAAACACCTTTTTCATACCTGACAGGGACCTTCTGGTGTGCTTCTGGCTTACTTGTTGTATATTCATTGTATTACACTATTAAATTTCAATTATTTACAATTTGTTGCATACAGATTGCATACAGAAACAGCACGGAAGGATATAAAACCAATTGTGTTCAATTATGGCAGGGTTTTAATGTAAACTCCATTCAAATAAAATGATTCGTATCATGTGATTCAATTTAAGAGATATAAATCTCATTTTATTGTTGATCCGATACTTTAACCGTCCATTGAAACTTACTGAAAACATCATATTCGCTTAACATTCGCACGAAAAAACCTGCTTATGTTTGTATCCTAATCGACTAGATAATTATGTTAATAATTCATCCATGATTTTGGGCTATATTTATGTAGTTTTCAAACTGAAATATGTACTTTTGGCGTCGCTGCGAAAACGCCCAACGCGGGTCACTGCGGCATCATATTTCAATGGATCAGGGCATGAACCGACATTTCTTACTGAAGCTATGGGCTTCTTTCTTATTATTGCTGATTACGTCTGTGTTGCAGGCGCAACCAGACGGCTATTACAACACAGCCACAGGCACAGGTGCTACACTCAAAACCCAGCTCTACAACATTATTAATAACCACACCGTGAGAACGTACGATCAGTTATGGACCGATTTTCAGACTACCGATGACAATGTCAGTGGAAAAGTGTGGGATATGTACTCAAATTGCACTTTTACATTTATAACCAACCAGTGTGGAAACTATGCCAATGAATGCGATTGCTATAACCGCGAACACAGTATGCCGCAGAGCTGGTTCAGCAATGCAAGTCCGATGGTGAGCGATCTGTTTCATATCGTTCCGACAGATGGCAAGGTAAATGGAATGAGAAGTAATTATCCTTACGGAGAAACCACTTCGCCAAGCTATACTTCAGGCAACGGAAGCAAGCTGGGAACCTGTAGTTTTCCGGGATATACAGGGATCGTTTTTGAACCGATTGACGAATATAAAGGCGATTTTGCGCGAAATTACCTTTATATGGCAACGCGTTATGAAAATGTAATAAGTAGTTGGACTTCGGATATGCTTGGTGATGATACGTATCCGGTGTTTACCACTTGGGCTATAAACTTATTATTAGCATGGCATGCCGCCGATCCTGTTAGCCAAAAGGAAATTGACAGAAATAATACAATTTATACTTCTTTTCAGCATAACCGAAATCCTTTTATCGATCATCCTGAGTATGCCAATCTTATTTGGGGTGGGGTGGTTGCTGAACCCACAAACCATGCAGCTTCCTTTTCGGCTCACAGCATTACATTAAATTGGACAGATGCCATTGGAGCAGTTACACCAACAGCTTATCTGGTGCGCATGAGCGATGCAGGTTACGAATATATTGCTGTTCCTGCGGATGGCACAGCCGTTGCCAACGATGCAAACAACAAAAATGTAGCTGCCGGCTTAGAAAGCTGCAGCTTTGGCGCACTCACACCAGGCACCACCTACTATTTTAAAATTTTCGGCTACACCGGAACAGGCATAAGCATTGATTACAAGACCAATGGCGCACCCCTGCAAACAAGTATTGTTGCAGAATAAATTAATGAAAAATTAATAAATAACTGCAATTAATACACAAAAACAATTATTTTTGAAGAAAAAATTTAACTGCATAGTAACAAAGATATTAACCTTAATAAATAGAACTTTATGAAACGAACTTTACTATTATTATTTTTCGCCATCGGCCTCGGTTATCTGGGATGGGGACAAACTACGATTGTAGTGCAAGATTTTGATGCAACAAACACCCTTACATATACTGCCTCAGGCGGCACCACTTATACAGGTAGTTCAGCAGCTGGTGATAGACCTGCTTCATCTGCATTTTATGCAAGTACCTCCACTGCATATGGAATTACTAATGGCACTGCAACACTAACATTTGGCAATCGAAGTGGGTTAAGTTCATACATCTCAAAATACTATGAATTTAGACTAGCTTCTTGGTCTATCGGTTCAACTGGAAATGGTGCAGATGCTGGTGATATTGCAACTGTTGCAATTTCGACAGATGCAGGAGTTACATGGTCAAATGAATTGAGAGTGTTGGGAAATGGAAACGCATACTGGCACTATTCGACAGGTACCGGTACCGCATCTGTTATATATGATGGAAACAATACAACCACAGATTTTGCACCAACTGCTGGGGGAGCTCGAACAACAGATGGTTATTCTACGGTTAAAATTAATTTGCCAGATGCAGGAACACAGGCCCAGATTCGAATCACCTTATTAAATAATGCAACTGGTGAAAGATGGACTATTGATGACGTAAAATTAATAGGCACTTTAGCTTCAACTCCTACAATCACTCTTACACCAAGCACTCTAACTGGATTTGGTTATACCATTGGTTCAGGACCTTCAGCCGAACAAAATTTTACTGCAAGCGGAACAAACCTTACGGCTAATATTTCGATTGTGCCACCAGCAGATTATGAAATCTCAACTGGAACTGCTGGTAGCTTCTCGGCAACCAATCCAATTACGCTTACACAAACCGGAGGATCTGTTGCGACAACAACTATAAATGTACGTTTAAAAGCTGGCTTGGGAGTCAATACATATAACAGTGAGAACATTGTTGCTTCTTCAACAGGAGCAACGGATCAGAATGTTGCATGCAGTGGTTCGGTTTATCAACAAATTGACTGGGCAAACTTACAATGGCCTGGAAGTGGCACGATCAGCCTGTATGATAACTACAATGTTTATGCGCAGGTTTATGAATCAGGATTAACTGAAGCTGTAGGTCAGGGAGCTGGCATTACTGCCTGGATTGGTTATAGTACAACTAATTCAGATCCTTCAACCTGGACAAACTGGATTGTTGCTTCTTACGGTTCTGATAAAGGAAACAATGATGAATATCAGGCTAATCTTGGCGCTTCATTAACTACTGCCGGCACTTATTACTATGCCAGCCGTTTTCAACTTGGCACTGCCCCCTATGTTTATGGAGGTTTTAGTTTGACCAAAGCTGGAGGTTTCTGGAATGGCACACCCAATGCATCAGGTGTTCTTACTGTAAATGCTGCAGACCCGATTGATTGGGCAAATTTGCAATCCCCGGCAAGCGGAAGTATTTCTGTTGGAGGGGATTTTAATGTATACGCACAGGTTTATGAGCCAGATATAACAAATGCTGTCGGACAAGGCACCGGGATTACTACCTGGATTGGTTACAGCACGAGTAACACTAATCCTTCGACTTGGAATAATTGGTTACCAGCAAGCTATAATGCCGATATCGGTAATAATGACGAATATATGGCTAACATTGGCACTGCGCTTGCTTCCGGCACTTATTACTATGCAAGTCGTTTTATAAAGAATCAGGCTGAATACGTTTATGGAGGATATAATGGCGGTTTCTGGGATGGTACTAACAATGTTTCAGGCACTCTCATTGTTAATGCCTCAGAACCAACCAACCATCCAACTGGTATTATTGCAACAGCCAACTCAGCTAGTTCAATTACCATTTCCTGGACAGATGCTATTCCTGCCGCAGCTGGCTATTTAGTTAAGGGTAGTTCTGATAGTTATGTTGCAATAGCAGCACCTGTTGATGGAATTCCAGAAGCCAATGCATCACTCGTTAAAAATATTGCTGGAGGAATTCAAACAGCACTATTTACAGATCTTACAGCATCAACACCATATTATTTTAAAATCTACGCTTACAATGGCGCAAGTGGTGGTATAAATTACAAAACAGATGGAAGTGTGCCAGAGGCAACTGCCACAACACCAGCAATTCCAACCTATACCTGGATTGGTTTAACTGGCGGATCATGGGATGTTGGCACCAACTGGAATCCAACAAGAACAACTCCAGGCGTTAGTGATGTATTGCTTTTTAATGATGGTGCTACATATACAATAATATCTGTGCCAACCCAAACGATATCGCAACTGAATATTACAAATAACAGTAAAATTACTTTACAGTCTGCTGCTGCTGCCACCGTTCTGACAATTGGTGGAGGAATAGGAACCGACATAAGTGTTGGAAGTGGTTCTGAACTTAACATAACTGGAGGAAATACTCTGACTATTGCTGTCGGCGCTGGTGTTACCGGAAGCATAAGCGGTTCAATGACAGTTGCAGGAGCTGCTCATAAATTCACTGCTGCTGATGCAAGTGGAATTACATTTAATAGTGGAGCTATTCTTACATTAGGAACAAGTTTTAGTGGCAATATTTTTGGCAGTACAGGTACAACAAGTTCTGTCATTTTTGCAAATGGTTCAACTATGATTCAATTAGCAGGTAGCAATCCATTTGGTACTTCTGCTGGAATTGTTTCATTTCAAACTGGAAGTTTGTTCAAGACTATTGGTGTTTCTCCTTCATTTTCCGGACGTACTTATGCGAATTTTGAGATGGATTACACAGTAGTACCTATTAGTGTATCTGGAACTTCTGCAGTTTTAATTGACAATTTGACTATAACACAAGGAACTTTTAATTTTAACATGACCGCTACACCAGGACATTCTATCAAGGGTAATATTTCAGTTGCAAGTGGAGCTACTCTTACTTTTTCACCTGCATCGGCTGGAACGGTCAACCTTAATGGATCTGCAGCACAAACTATTAGCGGAGGTGGAACTATTACAAGTACAACTAATTCTACCCTGGCGATTGGAAATGCAGTAATTGCAAATAACAACATGAACTTAGCCGGGAACCTATCAGTTGCAGCGAATAAATCATTTACGATAAATCCTAATAAACAAATTACTGTCACTGGCACACTTACTAACAATGCCGGAACAACAGGATTGGTAATTAAAAGCGATGCCACAGGAACAGGTTCATTGATTCACAATACCTCCGGCGTAGCTGCGACAATTGAAAGGTATCTTACAGGAAGCCCAACAACTAGTGGCATGATGTATCATTTCGTATCAGTACCGCTAACAACAGGTGGAACAAGTAATCAGTTTTTAGGTTCCTATTTGTATGATTTTAATGTTACAGACAATAATTGGCATGGTTTGGGTTCAGCTACTAATACCCCGCTTGATAACACCAAAGGTTATATGGCTTATTATCTGGGTAATAACATAACCTACTCTTTTACGGGTAATATGAATAATGGAACTTTTTCACCCACCGTGGTCAATGCAGGTAGTGGCTATAATTTGGTTCCTAATCCTTACCCATCAGCATTAGATTGGAATGCAGTTTCAGGATGGTCGAAAACCAATATAGGAGGTACTATTTATTTCTGGCCAGCAGGTGCTGAAGCGAATACAACTAACTATGCAGCATGGAATGGTACATTAGGTACAAATAGTGGAACTCAATATATCCCGGTTGGCCAGGCATTCTTTGTACAGACAACTGGTGCTCCTACTTTTTCAATGAATAATAGCGTACGTGTTCATAATACACAGGCTTTCTGGAAAAACGAAATATTAGTACCGAATCTTATAAGAATTAAATCAGTTGCTCAGAAAAACAACGCATTTGATGAATTGATTGTTAATTTTCTTGAAAATGCCACTTCAAATTTTGACAATGATTTTGACGCAAACAAACTTCAAGGTGGTTCCGATGCTCCTCAATTTAGTTCAGTTTCACCAGATAATAGCTATTTAGCTATTAACTGTCTTCCTTTCGGTTCGGGCAAAGTAACAGTTCCACTTCATTTTAGTTTGAATACCACATCAGAAGTATCCTTTAATGCAAGTGAAATGGAGTCATTTGATGAAAGCGTTACGATTCAGCTTGAAGATAAATTGCTAAACAAGATAATCGATCTTAGGAGCAACCCAATTTACACTTTCAATCATTCATCTGATGACGGAGATTCTCGTTTCAATCTGATTTTCTATGGGGTTACCTCAACAGGAGAATTGACCGCAAAAGATTACAATATCTGGTCAACCGTTGATCATCTGAACATTCATATTCCTGCACTCACCGGCCAGAAAGCCACCGTTGAACTGTACGACCTGTTAGGACATCTGGTTCTCAGTCAGCAGGTTAATCTTGGCACACCTACACAAATTGCTGTTCCACAGTTTAACGGAATGGGTATTGTGCGTGTCATCGCCAGCAGCCAGGTGTTTTCAGAAAAAGTATTCATCCGATAATCTATAAAGTCATGAAAAAAAATAATTTAAAACTATTGATATTTGGTCTGTTACTGATTGTTGGACAACAATTGCTTGCGCAAGGCCCACCCAATCCTCCCGGTGATCCTGCGCTGCAAGGTCCTCCGGTAGGTGGAAGCGCTCCCATAGGCGGTGGCCTCGAACTGTTGCTTGTCATGGGACTGGCTTACGGATCAAAGAAAACCTACAAGCTCTGGAAGAAAAACTCCGAAGAATCAGAAGCATAATTCTTACTTTAAAATCCAATAAAGAGGCTGACTCATCATCGAGGCAGCCTCTTTTTTTTTGTTGTAAGCCCGAATTGTCGTATTGCAAAATCTCCTCATTGGGGAAACGCAGAATTCATTCATTTTCATAATACTATATTTGCTTTCCAAAGCAAAATGTTTATTTGTCTTATTGCATACTCAACAAGCATTGTTATGTATAAGATCAAAGAAAAACACCGAAGAAAAATTGCCTTTACTTCTCTTGAATTTAAAAGAAGGATGATGGACTTTGCGGACTTTGCGTCTTCATGGCGTTCTTTGCGGTTAAAAAAGATTTGTAGTAAAAAGGTTTTTATACCAATATTACAAGGCTCAAACGAACCTCGTTTGTAAATTAGTCCTGTACGATATTTAATTTTTCCTGTAGGCTATTTTACTTTTCCAGAACGATATTTTACTTTTCCAGTAAGTCATTTTACTTTTCCGCTAGGTCATTTTACTTTTCCGCTAGGTCATTTTACTTTTCCGCTAGGTCATTTTACTCTTCCAGTAAGTCATCTTACTTTTTGATAAGTTATTTTGCATATTTATTATAAGGTTTTATAAGCAGAAGAAAGAATATGTTATGACAAATAACATCAACTAAAATATTGGTTCAATTGATATTGAAGTCACTGCAATAAAAATAAGCATAATGATGCTATTTGTTATACTTTTGAAATAAGAATCTGTCTCTAAAGTCCGCTTACATCGTTATGCTTGAGTCAAAAAAATGCTCACTTAAACAAGCTCAGTGCATCGCATTTATCAGGTGAACTCTATAGTCCGGATTTTGAATTTATAGACAAGCACTTCTATTAAGATTATGGATGATAGAGTAAAATATTGGATTGAAATATCTGATTATGATTTAGAAACTGCTGAAGCAATGCTTCAAAGCAGGAGATTTTTATATGTTGGTTTCATGTGTCATCAGACCATTGAGAAAGCATTTAAAGCTTACTTTACCAGCATGCATGAAGAGACGCCTCCATTTTCGCACAGCCTTTCCTATCTTGCAAAAAAAGGCGGATTTTACGAACTCTTTTCCGAAGAGCAGAAAGATTTTATTGACCAGATTGAACCGTTGAATATTGAAGCCCGATATCCTTCGCATAAAGAACGGTTATTGAAAAGCTTATCAGAGGATAAATGTTTTGATATATTAAAAAAAACCAAAACTTTACAACTATGGATAAAAGCGAAGCTATAGCTAAGGTGAAAGAATACAGCCTTTTACTGAAGGACCGATTTCCCTTTGAAAAGATTTATCTTTTTGGCTCGTACGCAAAAAACACTTTTCAAACCGATAGCGATATTGATGTAGCAATAGTCGTTAATCATATCGAAGGGGATTATTTTTCAATCCATCCATTGTTGTGGAAATTACGAAGGCAGGTTGATGACCGGATTGAGCCAATTCTAATTGAAATAGATAACGATCAGGCAAACTTTTTGAGTGAAATCCAGAAAAATGGGATTGAGATCATTTGAGACCTGTCCTGTTTGACATGCTCTGATTCAAGACTCAAGATTCTCTGAATTTACTATCCTCAATACATAAGACTAAAAACTAATTTGTCAATGTTTTATAATACTCATTGGGTGTAAGTACCTTTTCTCTATTTTACTGAGAATGTTTGCAATTCAAATTGAAATAATATTACTTTTGAAAGTGGCAAGTTTTTTTCGCCATAACTGCATCAACTGTCATTGGATTTTTTTATTCAGATTTTTTATATACTAGTTTGATTTACAGCAGGATTTAAACAGATTTGTTTCAAAAATATTTT
>CAJBPB010000073.1 GCA_903957365.1 uncultured Bacteroidota bacterium | reverse complement strand
TGGTTCTTCATCTGAGAAACTTATCGGCCTTGATTTGAAAAAACTGAAGGATGAAAAAATGGTAGCCGCAATAAACCAAACACTATGCGGGTCAAGCTCATCTTACGAAGGTGTTTATGAGGCAGTTACTTCAGATAAGATCGGATATATTATAGGAAAATTTACATCTGTCATCAATGACGATGGAACTATTTTTGGGGGAATTGGGATAGTCGAAGATATTACAGATCAAAAGAAAGCTGAAATTGAATTGCGTGAATCGCAGCAAAGGTTTGTTAAATCATTTCATTCAAGTCCGGCGTCAATTTGTATTATCGAATATGAAAACAATATTATTCTCGAAGTGAATGATGCCTGGTGTCGCTTATTGGGTTATACAAGAGAAATGGCCATTGGAAAAAATGCTGACGAGATGATTATCATTGAGGCAAATGATAAAAAGCGTATTTCTGATGAAATCAATAACAACAATATGGTTCAAAGTACTGAAATCAGTCTTGACACGCGTGCCAATGGTATGATTACAGTATTAATTTCTATCGAGTTTTATGAGAGCGACAGAAAGCGTTATATGCTTTCGACAATGATGGATATTACTGATCGCAAGAATGCTGAAGAGGAACTAGTTAAGCTAACCCGTGCTGTTGAGCAATCACCGGTCTCAATCGTGATAACCAATCTTGATGGTAATATTGATTATGTTAATCCGAAAGTTAGTGAAGTTACTGGCTATTTGCCTGCTGAATTGATAGGAAAAAATCCACGAATTCTCAGTTCTGGTGAAAATCCGGCATCTGTTTACCGTGAAATGTACAAAGTTATCAAAGCTGGCGGAATCTGGCATGGTGAGTTTCATAATAAAACCAAGTCAGGTGAACTGATCTGGGAATCAGCGTCCATTTCACCGGTTATAAATGACGAAGGGATTATGACCCATTATATCGCTGTGAAAGAAGATATTACAGAATGGAAGCGGATGCATGAAATTTTAGAAGAAAGTGAAAAGCGTTACCGTGATATGTTTAAAGGCAATCCATTGCCAATGTATATTTTCGAAATTGATTCGCATAAGTTTGTCGAGGTAAATGCTGCTACAACCAGAGAATATGGCTACAATGAGTCAGAGTTTCTGGCTATGCGACTTGAAGATATTCATGAAAAAAATCTGGATTCTAAGTTCATTGCCGGACTACAGGAGGATTTGCTTGAAAACACCAACATAAAAGAATGTGTGCACATCCGTAAAGATGGAACCATCGTTCATGTTGAAATCAGTTCACATGCAATTGTTTCATCCGATGGCCGAAATCTTCGCCTGATTCTTGAAAAGAATATCACCGAAAAACTGAATACCGAAAAAGCTTTACAGCACGCTAAGGAATTGGCCGAAGCAAGCGATAAGCTAAAAACTACGTTTTTAAACAATATCTCCCATGAGGTTCGGACACCATTGAATGGTATAATCGGCGCAGCCAGTTTAATAGCTGATCCTGATCTGAAGTCGGACGATCATGAAGAATTGGTGCAGATTATCACAACGAGCACCGAAAGACTCATCCAGACGATTACTGATTTTATGGATGTTTCATTGCTTACATCTCAGAATATGGAAGTTTTTATTCGAAAAGTACAATTATTGAAACTACTTGAAAGGATAAGACAAAAATTTGAAAAACAACTTCTTGAGAAGAATCTTAAAATTGAATTACGGATGCCTGATAATGCTGGTTTACATTATCTGGAGAGCGATGAGGAATTGATATTCAAATCATTAAGTCATTTAATGGCGAACGCCGTTAAGTTTAATGATAAGGGAAAAGTTATTTTAGGTTATCAGATTAAAGAGGATCAGATTGAATTTTTTGTCGAAGACAACGGCATCGGTATCAGTAAAGATTCGCAATCGAGGATTTTCGATTATTTCAGTCAGGAAGATTCAAGCAGCGTGAGACGCTTTGAGGGTAGTGGACTTGGGTTGTCAATAGTGAGAGGTATTGCAGCCTTATTAGGGGGCAATGTCAAACTGGTTTCAACCAAAGGACTTGGTTCCACCTTCTATTTTATTCTTCCTGCCGGAAATTTATCACAGTCGAATGCTCCGGCACCGGCTGTTAGAAAGGATAAAATTGAACAACCCATATTGTTGATTGCCGAAGACGATGAATCCAATTTCTTCGTTTTGGAAGTTGTTATTAAAAAGACAACTGGAGCCAAGGTTATAAGGGCATCAAACGGACTGGAAGCGGTTGATTTTTGCCGTGAAAATCCAGCTATCTCCTTGGTATTGATGGATATAAAAATGCCGGTAATGGATGGTCTTGAGGCAACAAAAGAAATAAAAGCGTTCCGGCCTGATTTACCAATTATCGCGATCACTGCTTATGCAATGAGTGGTGACGAACAAAAGGCACTTAACGCGGGCTGTGATGATTACCTCGCAAAACCAGTTTCGATGAAAGCATTGGTGGCAAAACTGGAAAATTTCGGACTGACTAAAATCAGTAAATAAAAATATTGAATTGTTTGGAGTGTATTATATACACTTGAAATTGAGTACATAATGAATCAAATTGAAGAAATAAGCGCATATAAATACCTTGATCAATTACCGGTTCCTACTGTAATTACAGATGTTTCTGGTAAAATAACTTTTTTTAACCGATCGGCTGAATTGCTGTTTGGATGTACCAGAATGGAAGTGTCTGGCAAAAAATTTACAGATATATTCCAGCCAGATAGAAAATTGGATAATGAGGAAAATATTTATCTGCAACTAACACAAAAACAAAGTGTTTCATCTCCATTTTATTTTATAAAAGCGGAAGGAACATGGCTCAAAGTTTTAGAATATTGTTCGCTTTTGCACGATGACACACTTGCAGTTTCCGGTTTAATCAGAAGTTTAATTGATGTTACAGATAAGAAGAGATCAGAAAGTGATCATGATGATGATAACTATCATGGTATCATCAATAATTTAAATGACGCCATTTTCATTCAGGACGAAAATGGAAAATTCTTATTCACAAACCATGCAGCCACGGATCTTTATGGTTACAGCCAGGAAGAACTTTTAGGGAAGACACCTCTTTTGCTAAGTGCTGCTAATCAAAACGACTTTGAGGAGATTGACCGTAAAATAAAAAAGTGTTTGCAAGGTGAAAATCAGTCACTCGAATTTATTGGAAAAAAAAGAAATGGATCTCTTATTCCAACGGAGGTAAGTCTTACCAAAGGAACTTTTTACCAGAAGGAAGTAGTAATTGCGCTTGTGCATGATATTACAGATCGAAAACTGGCCGAAAAAGCAATCATCGAAAGTGAAGAAAAGTATAAAATGCTGGTTGATAATGCTTTCGATGCGATTTATCTGACCGAAGGAAGACGTTTTAAGTACATAAACCAGCGGTTTACCGAAATTACAGGTTATACATTGAAGGAAGTTACAGATCCTGCTTTTGATTTTGACTTAATTACCACCGATAAAAGTAAGGTGATTTTAGAAGAAAGAACGCGTAAACGCCAGAATGATGAGTTTATCGAACCAACCTATTTGTTTCAGGTAAAAGATAAATCCGACAATATTCATGACGTCGAAATAAGTACCGTCAGGGTTTCAAAAGGTCAGGATATTTCTGTACTTGGCATTATGCGCGATGTAACTGACTTGCAAAAAACGAATAAAGAGCTTGAATGGAAAAAGTCATACTTTGAAAACATATACAGCAGCGTACCTTATGGTATCGTGCTCCTGGATAATGATGACCATGTAATGGATGCGAACAACGCGTTTATTGAGATGTTCCAATGGACATTACAGGAAATGATTGGAAAGCCTGTCAATGATTTTATTGTTCCGGATTACTTGAAATCTGAAGGGAAAACCTATACAAATGATGTCGCGAATGGAAAAAAAGTGGATACTGAAACCATTCGTCAGCGTAAAGATGGTAGTTTATTGCATGTAAAAATAATTGGCAATCCCGCCAATATGCCTGACGGAAATCAATTGGTTTTTGGAATTTATCAGGATGTTTCTGAGAGTGTGGCATTCAGAAATGAAATAGAAAGACAGAAACTTTATTTTGAACAGCTTTTCCAGAGTATCCCTTATGGCATTGTGCTGATCGACATGAAGACTATGATACAGGACTGCAATGAAGGATTCGCGAAACTTTTTGGTTATAGCAAGAATGAGTTACTCAATGCAACGAGTATTCAGGAAATTATACCCCGACATCTTGCCTGGGAAGGCGATGATTTAAGAACCAAAGTTTCAGGAGGTGAAAGAATATATAAGGAAACTGTTCGTCAGCGAAAAGATGGTGAGCCGGTTGATGTTGCAATAACTGCCCAATTACTTGCTGCTCCGGATGGTCAAAGGTATATTTTAGCTGTTTATCAAGATATTATTGATAGAAAAACGATTGAGAAGGAATTGCATTTTGAAAGAAATCTGATGGAAGCCCTGATGACCAATATTCCTGACACAATTTATTTTAAAGATACAAAGAGCAGGTTTTTAAGAATAAATCAATCACAAGCCAAAGCCCTAGGCGTTGAGAAACCGGAGGATGCAGTTGGTAAAACTGACCTTGATTTCTTTGATATTGAGCATGCTTTGAAGTCGTTCGAAGACGAACGTAAGATTTTTTTCGAAGGCGACAGACTAATAAATGCCCAGGAATATATAAAAACTGCCAAAGGCTGGAGGTGGTTCACAGCAAGTAAGGTTCCAATGTATGATAATATGGGTCAGATAATCGGTCTGGCTGGCGTTTCACGCGATATTACCGATATTAAAAACCTTGAACAGGCATTACTTGATCGTGAAGAAAACCTGAAACTTCTGAACGCAGAAAAAGACAAGCTTTTCTCAATTATCGCCCACGATCTGCGCAGTCCGTTTAATTCGTTTCTTATGTTAACCGAAATGTTAATGGACGATACAATCCAGCTTGATGCGGCAGAAACAAAAAAACTGACAGCTTCGATGTACAAATCAGCTGTCAATCTTTACGATTTACTTGAAAATCTACTGAGTTGGTCGCGGTTACAACGGGGACTTACCCTGATTGAACCTTCTGTAATACAGTTGATTGATGTAGTAGAGGGGTGTCTTGAGAATTTTTCCACAATTATTCACAATAAGAGGTTGGAAATAAAAATCAATATTCCTGAAAGTTTGTCTGTAATTGCCGATAGGAATTTGCTCAATTCTATTTTTCGAAACCTGATTTCAAATGCAATTAAATTTACACCTAAAACAGGTAAAATCGTGATAGGGACTGTCGAATCAATTGATAAACAAGTATTTATTTCAGTTTCAGATACCGGAATAGGAATGAATCAGGATCTCTTAAGTAAATTATTCAGTATCGAAATTAAAGGCAGAAAAGGAACCGAAGGGGAGCCAAGTTCCGGATTGGGATTAATTCTGGTTAAAGATTTTGTGGAAAAACACGGAGGCCAATTATTGGTAAAAAGTGAGGAAAACAAAGGAAGTACATTTAGTTTTAACTTGAAAAAAGCCTGAAATGGTGATGAAGGCTTTCTCGTTTTATACAAAAAATTTGATATCGATAAATCGATTAAAAGTAAGAGTATGGATGCAACTAATTTAAAAATACCAGTAATTCTGGTTACAGAAGATGATGTTTCAAATTTTCTTGTGTTAGAAGTAATGATTCATCAATATGTAAAAGCAAACGTGCTTTGGGCCAAAGATGGTGCTGAGGCGGTTGAGATCTGTAATGAAAATCAGGAAATTGATTTGGTATTAATGGATATTAAATTGCCGTTTTTGAATGGAATTGAGGCTACCAAAGCAATAAAGAAATTGAGACCAACGTTACCAATTGTGGCGGTTACGGCTTATGCCTTATTGGGTGATGAGCGAAGAGTGAAGGAGGCCGGATGCGATGATTACCTTGCAAAACCCATTAAACTTCAATTATTCCTTCAAACCATAGCTAAATATGTTGTTATGCGTGCTTGAGTTTAAGTTTTATCAATCAAATTCTTATTTTTGGGTTGTTTGATAAAACGCCCATGATTATTTAACATTATTATTATCAATTTTTTTATTCATGACTTATTTCGACGGCTTACAACCAAATATATTGGCTTTATCACTTCTGATACCAGTTGTTTTGTCGCTTTTTGCTGCACATGAAACCTGGCGAAAAGAGTATGGAATGCAGGGGAGAATATTCTCTCTGGCAATGACAACTGTTATAATCTGGTCGGTAGCTTATGGACTTGAACTTTCAAGTACAAGATACGAAAACATGGTTTTCTGGTTAAAAATTGAATATTTGGCGATTCCGTTTGTTACGCCACTCATGCTGCTGATTATTTTTCAACTCATCGACCGTGACAATCCACTGCCCAACCGATTGGTCAGGCTTCTTTTTGTGATTCCGACTATCACTATGATCCTTGCTATCACAAATGACTATCATCATTTGTATTACAAAGAGGTGTTTTTGCAACTGACCGGCCCGATGCCTACCCTCAAATTGTCTTTCGGAATATGGTATTATGTCCATGTCTTTTATTCTTATTCTCTGGTAATTGCCGGATTAGTTGTGCTTTTCAGGCGAATTTTCTATATCAAATCCTATTTTCGTTACCAACGAATCGCCATGGTAATAGCAGTTTTGATCCCGATAATTTCATTTACAGTTTACTTTCTTGGTTTAATGCCGGTAGAAAATCTGGATCCGACTCCATTTGCTTTCTCCTTATCTGGAATGGCATTTTTAATCAGTATATTGAAATTCAGATTTTTGAATCTTGTTCCCATTGCACGGGATCATATTTTTAACAGTATGGTCGATGGAATTGTTGTAATTGATAATACAGATAAAGTAATTGACTGTAATCCGTCCGGATTGGAAATATTTCAATGGAATCAAATGCCGGTTTCTAGTTCTGTAGTTGATTTATGGTCAGATAATCCATTGTTAATTAGTTTATTACAAAGCAAATCGAATACAACCATTGAAGTGGAGATTTCTTTAAAATCTGAAATACGGTCTTATCTTGTAACAACCTCAGAAATACGGATGCATAATAAAGGTAAGGTTGGTTTGTTACTGGTTTTTCACGATAATACGATTCGCAACCAACTACAGTCGAAGATTGCATCCAATGAAAGGTCACTCGCAAGAATTAATGCCGAAAAGGATAAACTTTTTGCTGTCATTTCACACGATCTGCGTGGCCCGATCAGTTCTTATATCGGCCTTACTGATATGTTTCTGGATGATTCTTTCGATTTAACCCGTGAGGAAATGATAAATATGGCCCAAAGCATGAATAAATCCGCACGTTCATTGCAAGGTTTGGTCGAAAATTTACTTGAATGGTCGAGAATGCAGAAAGAGGAAGTTGTTATTCAAAAAGAAACATTGCCTCTGAGAGATACTATTTTGAAAGCATTGGAAACCATTGAAGATATTTATAAAAGCAAGGAAATTGAGATAGAGGTTGAGGTGAGAGAAGCGACGAAGGTTGTGGCTGATGAACATCTGCTTCTTTCGGTTCTGAGAAATCTGACCACAAATGCAATTAAGTTTACCGAAAGAAAAGGGAAAATATTGTTTACGGCCAATCATTTTGCAAACAACTTTGTTCAGATTAACGTGATTGATAATGGAATAGGAATCCGCAAAGATATGATTGAGAAGCTTTTTCTTATCGAGAAAATGGTAGGTCGCCCTGGAACCGAAGGCGAAGCCAGCTCCGGACTCGGATTGCTGTTATGTAAAGATTTCGTCGAAAAACAAGGCGGAAATATCTGGGTGGAAAGTGAAGAAAAGAAAGGATCAACATTCTCGTTTACTTTACCAAAATCAAGTTAATCCTATATGGTTTTGTTTCTGAATATCAGTCTGGTTGCTAAATTTCCTTCAAAAATTCGCTGAACAACCTGATCATATTCTTTTCTGCTCTGGCTGCATTATCGATAAAGTATTCGAGTGTTACCGGATGCAGGTTATCCGGATCGCACAAATCAGTAATCACAGAAACACCGGAAACTGGCAATCGCATGTGATTTGCAACAATTACTTCAGGAACAGTGGACATTCCCACAGCATCAGCGCCAGCCATACGTAAGAATCTGTATTCAGCACGTGTTTCAAGACTTGGTCCGATCCAGGCCGCATACACCCCTTCGTTCAGATGCATGTTTTCACGCGCGGCAATGCGCTTCAAACGATCGTTCATTTCCTTGTCGTAAGGTTGACTCATATCGGGAAACCGAACACCCAATGCCTTGATATTAGGCCCGACCAAAGGATTGGTTGGCAAAAAATTAATGTGATCGTCAATCAACATCATTGTAGCGGCTTCAAACTTCGGATTCAACGCTCCACAAGCATTTGAAACAAGCAATCGTTTTATGCCAAGCACTTTCATTACACGAACAGGGAAAGTGATTTGCTGCATACTATAACCTTCGTAAAAATGGAAACGTCCCTGCATCATCACTATCGGTTTACCATGAATCTTACCGAAAATCAGTTTTCCACGATGCGATTCAACTGTTGAGGTTACAAAGTGCGGAATGTCCGCATAATCAATCTCATGTTCTACCTGAACCATTTCGATCATTCCATTCAACCCTGTTCCCAGTATTATACCTGTCTCAGGTTTTGTAACACCTTGATTGTTAATATAATCAACGGCTTCTTGTATCATTTGCATCATAACACGTATTTTTAAACGAAATTAGAAAATAATTACCGGATTGAAGATATCATTTGGTTTAAAAACAAATTTGGTTGGGGATTGTTATATTCTTAAACATTACAAAATGAATAACAAATTCAAAATCCTGTCAATTTTTATACTGCTTTTTGGTTTATCGGATTCACTGGTATCTCAAGAAGCAAAAAAAACCACAGAAACCAATCAATCAAATAACTATCAAATACCTGAAGGCATGATACATAAAATAGAAAAGACGGATGCGGAATGGCGCAAAGAACTTGGTGATGAGCAATTTAAAATATTACGTCAGTGCAGTACCGAGCCACCTTACACCGGTAAATACTACAAACACAAAGAGAATGGCGTGTATATCTGTGCGGGTTGTGGCCAGGAGTTATTCGACTCAAAAACGAAATATGAATCAGGTTCTGGCTGGCCAAGTTTTTTCGCGGCGGTTGATAAAACAAAAATCACTGAAGTTGTCGATACAGCCTATGGTATGGTGCGTACCGAAATTAAATGCTCAAAATGTGATGGACATCTGGGACATGTTTTTAGTGACGGCCCGGCTCCGACTGGCTTGAGATATTGCGTGAATTCAGGCGCTTTGGATTTTGTTGAGAAAAAGAAGGAATAATATTTAAACAATTTAAACTTTTACAAATGTGGCGTTTGCTTCAGTAAAATTTGTCCGATTCTGCATTCCAGACACCGTTTCTTGTCACAATATTCATTCTTTAAAAAGAGAAGCGACTGCGACTGCAGCGCATTTGAAATTTGTATGCCAATTTCACTGAATTTTCTGATAATCTGATTGTTTTCAGCCTCAACAGATTCCAGTATCATCAATGCCTTGTCGGTCAGCGACTCCTTTTCAATCTGCTGTCCATAGAAGAAAAGCATCTGAACCACTGTGTTTATCAGCAATAGTTGTGCTGACTGTTCACCCAATTGTTTCTTCCTGAAATCGGTGGCCTTATCAAATTGAAAATGTGTGTCCCAATAGGTACTTGCATTGCTTCTGAAAATTCCGGAAATGGATTCAACTGTTTCAGCTTCAATAGTTTTAGCAAATAATGGACCATGATTGTTTAACAATGCCGCAAATTGTGCAATTCTGATAGTCGGGAAATTGCCGGGCCGTAATCGCATGAACCGCCAGCTACTTGCATTCATTGGCGTCAGATTGTATTTTTTTGCCAAAAATTGATACGTTTCGCGAAGTTGATTAGGATAATGATCATTAAATTCCTTTTCCAACATACCGGCTTGTCCAAAAAGCAGGGCTTCAACTTCATGAAGCCTGCTGGCATGCCGCAGCAACAGATTGATTGGTATCGAACGGGCAAGCTGCTCAAAGGCAGCATCATTCACTTTGAAGCCCATATTGGTTAAAAATCTTCGGTAAAATGTTTCTTCCCAGTCATTTTTTGATTCACTGAACAGCTGTTTCAATAATTCAACCTTGAATTCCAGTTTCTCGACAATCAGCCTGTCAAGCCATGAAAGCCATGTAAAACGTTGTATTTCAATAATATGTTTTTCACAGGCGATCCATCGCTGACTGTTAATAAATGAATTATAACGAAGTAGGATATTTTCATCGAAGTTTCCTTTGATCTCAATGGTCGGAATTGATTGATGAATAGAAGTGGTTATCTTCTTATCTTCCTCATATACAATATGTAATATAACATTGTCATAAGCCTTGTCAAGCTGGTGATTGTGAAGTACCCAGTCTGAAGCATTCACGTGAATCTCAACATTACCAGCCCAAATAGTATCTTTGATTTTGATACGTGCATTTAAAAAATCAGGTCCGGCATTTGAATTCCTGTTTCCGGGATGGATTATTTCAACTGATTCATTGTCAGTTGTAAGCATCGCGTTGCGAAGTAATTTATTTTCCCAAAGGTAATGGATGAAAATCTCTTTCATAACTGGTTGTTTAGGTTGTTTCAGTTGTATAAAAGTAAAGAATTTCAAAACGGAATTACAAATATCGCAACAAAACTTAAAAGCCTGGATTTTCTTTAGAAAATCCAGGCTTTTTACTATTGAATTATTTGTATTGTTAATGCTTATTCGTTGATTAACAAACTTTTAACAATTCTGTTTTTACCATTCGCGATCATGATTGTGTAAACGCCTTTGTTTAAGAAGCTTGCATCAATCAATTGGTCGATCTGGTTTTGCGAATTTTGCAAAGTTTCAGTATAAAGCACTTCGCCAAGTAAATTGGTAATCGTCAGTTGATAATCGGCACTTTTGCTTTGACCAATTTGTAACCTGAATTTACCACTACCCGGATTCGGGAAAATATTAACCGTTCCGATGAGTGTTTCATCCAATCCAACTGTATTACGCAAGACAACTGGTTTTTCGTCCGACCAGACACTCTGTCCGCAATCATTAAATGATGCAAATTTGATGCCTGCATTCCCGGTATAGGTTGTGTTCCAGTTGAGTATGACTTCGTTTCCTGTTACTGTAACCTCAGCAGCGTCAGCAGGGTTTACTTCACAATAATAACCTGATGCATCTGAAACGGTTTCGATCTGGATATTTGTGGTCGTTACGTAAACATAATCAACTGTATCCGGTGCGATTGGTCTGGCTGGAGCCTGAGGCGCAAAATTGACCATAACAATCGCTTGTCCGGTAACATTTTGCTGACAGCCGTTGGCATCGCTAATACTAATAAGCGAGTAAGTTGTGTTTTCAGCCGGAATCACCTGATGATCAAAAGGCGTGCTATTTACGGTGATCGGACCATCATTCATTTCAACTATCCATGGCGATTGTCCGGTAAGTTCCAAATGAAGAACTGCCTGCTGGCCCAGACAAATTGTCTGATCTCCCGTCATGCTAGCAGTTGGTAAATCGTTGAATGACAATACAAAACTATCTGAAGCATTGCCACAATTTCCAATTCCATTTGCTGTAAATGTCAATACCACGTTGCCGGAAATAATATCAGCTTCTGATGGTGAATATACCGGGTTCAGGTTTGAGGCATTTTCAAAATTACCCGTTCCACTTGTTGTCCATTCAATTACACTGTAATTTTCAGCAGTTGTACCACTAATCTCAAAATTAGCACCTTGACATATTGATGCATCGTCACCAACAACAACTACCGGCAACTTATCAATGGTTAACAGAAGGCTGGTTTCGATAGTAGAATTTTCGCCAATAACATTAAGGGTAAGGTTTACTGAACCAGCGATAATGTCATTTTCTCCCGGAGTATAAACCGGATTAAGAATGGTTGCATCAGAGAAGCTTCCATCACCGGAACTTATCCATTGGAGTGAAGTGTAATTATTGGCAGCTCCATTCAACTGATACGGCTGGCCTTCACAAATTTCATCATCAGCGCCAGCATATCCACTTGTCGATATGGTTGCCGGGAAAACGATATAATCAACAAAAGCAGCATCATCTCCTTCAGCAACAGAGACATCTTTGCTATATTCCCATTTGAAAGTTCTGGTGCCGGCAGTAACAGGATAAACAATTTTTGCCCAATCCATTTGACCTGACCATTCGTCTTTCTTGACATCATCGATATAGAAGCGCAGGAAATCGTAACCCGATTCTGATGAAACTTTACGATAAAAGGAGAGTGTGTCATCATTACTGACTTCGTATTGAATGACCAATTCTGAAGTTTGACTGTCAGTGATAAGTCCTGAACGTGCTCCATAAACTCCTTCATAAGCATCGGTATTAGTGATTGTCCATGCCAGTTCTCCACCTGAAATCCAGTCAAATGCTGTGAAATCGCCGGTTTCAAAATCTTCAAGAATTAAACCAATCTTGGTTACAAATGATTTCTCTGCCTGATAACTTCCGGCGATGATATCGAAAGCAAAATCAACAGAGGTGCCGATTGGGGCAGCAGGACTTACTGTTACATTGAAAGTAGCATTCAGGTTTTCACCCGCAGCGATATTTTCATAAATAACATTCGAATTATTCACCGTAACAAAACTGTTCAATAATGTTAAATTAGCAATTGCATCAGCAGCAGCGCTCAATCCTAAATTGCTGAAAGCTATTGATATATCTGCAGTCTCTCCTGGATCGATTCGTCCGTTGTTATTGCCCGTCAAATCGGAAACCATAAAACTGCCTACAGTAAATTCAGGTGCAAGCACTTGCATACTAAAGCTACTTTCCCAACTGGATTCGGTGCTTGTAATAAGCATATTGAAAATTAATTGGGTATTGTTTGGGATATCAGAAGCAACTTCAAAAGCATAAGCATCAGACAGATTTACAGTCTGATCAGGTTGAATTGTTCCAAAACTCTCTGTATTATCCGAAATTGAAACAAAAGGTGAATCGCAATGTATAACAATTGTAACATTGGTTGCTGGTGTAACTCCCATATTCTGAATGCTCATCCCCAGAAGTATGTTTTCGCCATAATCAACCATGCCATTGTTGTTGCCAACGACATCATTCACTGTATTTGAAACATAAGCAACAAATGGTCCGGCAGCCGGAATAACTTCAATCTGTCCAAGATAGGTGACGCGGTTAAATCCAAAAACGGTCACATCAATCATTCCGATTTCGGTGAGTTCAGGAAAAGATACAGTTGCAGTTCCATTCTGAATATAAGCCGATCCAATGGTTTCACCATTGAATGTCAAAGCCACAATCGCATCTTCTGCATCGGCATTCACCACAAATTCAGTCATCCCTAAAAAGATTGTCGGAAGATGGGTAACTGTCATCTCAGTTGGGTTTGCAGTGCGCAAAGCGAGTGATGGATCTCCGAATAAAATCCATGTATCATGCGTTGAACGGCCTTCGCTTCCATGGAGGTCGATCATTTTCATGCTCCCATTGATTGAACAGCCGGCAAAAGTACGTTTGATATTGTTTTCATACCCTTCAACAAGCAATGTATTCATCTCATCCTGTCCGGTCATCGGTGGTTGCCAGGGTTGTGAAATCCATGACATCATCGTCCCGATAGCGCCTGTTGGTTCTCCATTGTCTGTTGCACGCATCCATGTTTCGGCAAAACAACTGCCGTTTGTAAATCTTCCGTTGTCACAGGCTACGGCCCAGACTATTGGCCAACGGTCAGTATTAGTCAGCGCATCCACATGACTTGTTGAATAACCGCCAACACTCCAACTGTTTTGTGAACCGTGGTTGCAATAATTGATGATGCTGACTCCTTCGTTAATACGTTGTGAAATCATTGCGGCAGATGTGTTTGGTAATCCCGGAACATTGCCGTCATATTCACGGTGTACAGTTGAATATGTGAAATTCAATAAACTATCACGTATAAAGTCAATATGCTGATAATCTGCCTCTCCACCATTGTGTCCGTTTCCGGCACCTTCATTGCGCGATACACCCATTCCAACATCGACCCAGTCAGCTGCCTGCGTCATATCACGTTCGTAGGTGATTATTTTTTCGACCTGAGTTTCCACATGTGCCACCGTTTCAGCTGAGAATCTTCCGACAAACAATTCATTGAATGAATCAGTTCCTTCAAGATAACCATAATAATTATCTGAATATCCCCCGGATGAAGTATTGTTATAACTTGGAACATGCTGGTGATCGCCTACAATCAACAAGTAGGTGAGGCCGTGCGTGTTGTAGTAATCAGTTACAAATGCCTTTATTACAGCGGGTGTGGAACCAATTGTTGCGACATCGACTATTTCGATGGGGCGGCCAATCATTTTTTTCCAGGCAACAAAAGGGGCCATGGCCTCCATATATGGACCATGACAAATGATGAGCATATTACCTTCTTCTTCAACTGTTGGATATCGTTGTTGATATAGATCATAATTGATAAAATGGTGTGCATAAAGCTGGTTGAATTCAGGATCTGCTGTCATTTGAGTGCGTTGTCCGGCCTTTTGATTTTCTCCGCCGGTTCCGTCTTTATACAATTCGACTGTGAACGAATGAAATACGCGCAAGGTTTTTTGTACTGGATTATAAGAAAAAGGCTGAACAGTAACTGCCTGACCACGCATATCTCTTAACACATAAGGAGTCTGTAAAACAGCAAGATCCGCAGGATAGAACGCATCCTGGTTGTAAACGTTTCCATAAATATAAGGAACATTAGCTGGATCAATCTGGCGGCTGAAATTACCTTTGGAAGGCGCTATTTCAATATCTTGAAAATCAGTATATTCTGATCCGATTATCCTTACACTCATCAATGCATCATTACCAATGATCGAAGAAACAGCGAATAATGGAAGATCAGGCGCTCCTGATTCAAGCATAGAAACCATTTTTGGCACACTGATGATGGCAGCCTTTCCGCGAGGTGTTACGACATTATTTGTATTAAAACCATCCACTTCAAATTGTATAACAATGCTTTCTTCAGATGAAGATAACAACTGGTAATGAACCGGATTGGGGCTGTTACTTTTTATACCGGTCCAGTTCTGGCTAAAACCGACCACTGCAAAAAGTATCAGGGTTAGTAAAGTGACAATTTGCTTTTTCATAGGTTATTAATTTAAAAAAACGCTGCTTGTTCACGAACAAGCAGCGTTTTATCGGTTTAATTATTCAATAACTACTTTTTGAACTGTTGATTTCTTATCGGTGCTTAATCGCAGATAATAAATTCCTTTCGCGTATTTTTCAATATTTATCGGTTCGATAACGAATCCGTTCATTTCTCCCATCGATTTGGAATAGACAATCTGACCCTGATAGTTCATCAGGACATATTCAAATTGTTCGGAATGACCACGCAAGGCCATGTTAATTTTCGAAGATGCCGGGTTTGGATAAACTGAGATCTGCAGTTCATTTGCATAATCATTCATGTTGTTGCAAACATCAAAGGTCACAACAATTTCGTCGTTAACAGAACAACTGTTGATATCAAAGGCAACCACTGAATAAACTTGTGTGCCATAACCGATTCCGGTAGTATCAACTGTTATAGAAGCAGTTGTTTGACCTCCGGGTGACCAGATGTAACTGATTCCGTTCGGAATGGTTGCGTCAAGTACAAGATTGAATGGTGCACAAACAATTGTGTCATTTCCAAGTTCCAATACGGGTGAATCATAAACACCCAGTGTGTATTGCCCTTCAATTGTTGACAGACCATCATTTACAACAACAGTATAAACAGTTGTTTCTGAAGGTGATGCAATTGGTTTCGAGCTTGTTGGATCATTTAAGGTTTCAGCTGGACTCCATGAATAGGTATAATCACCACTTCCGCCAATTGCATTTGCGTCTAAAACAGCACTGCCGTCTCCGCAGATGACAGGTGGATTTGAGGTAACTTCAGCAAATAATGCCTGTTCAATATAACAGGTTACTTCGGCTTGCCATCCAGCAGCCTGTACGGAGTTATCAGAGGTAAATTTGAATGTCAAAGCGCCGGATTCACTGGTTGACTGAACGATTCCAGGGCTATTGCTTCCGTTAAATGGACTGCCTGGAATTTGTGGAGCACTTACAGAGTTTCCATCGTAAATATACAGATAATCATATCCACTTTCAGTAGCGAATGATAAAAATTCAACATTCATCATAGCACCTTCTGTAGCTGGTACAAGCGTTAAAATGAAATTTTGATTGTCAGTGTAATCTCCCGCTTCTCCACCCGTATCAAAGAAATTGGCAATACAGGTATTCATCGTTCCGTTTTGCATTAGAATTTCCGGAATCAGACCAATGACGATCATGGCGGTTTGACTTGCAGTATATAAACCATCCGGATTTGCTGTTACATCCAGGAACAAATTAACCGGAGTGCCAACAGGTGCATCCGGACTTGCAGTTACACCAACCGCTATGGTTCCGGTTTCACCATGAGCCAGGGCACTTAATGAGGTCTGGGCAGTGTTGATAATCAGCATATCATCATCTGAAAGTGATGTTAATACAATATTTGCTGCATCAGAAGTTCCTGTATTAGAAACAGATATTGTAAGATTAGCCGTTTCGCCCGGATCTAAAATCCCATCGTTATTACCTGTAGAAGAATCGTCAACCAAAACCTCTTCTGAAATTTCCAGTACCGGGGCATTCAACGTTATTACGAGGTTTGAAGTCCATGTTTCAGAACCATCAGTTGATTCAATAACGAAAATTGCATTGTGACCACTTGGGACGTAATCGGCAATTTCAAAAGTATATGCATTTGCAACTGTAGCAGTCTGACCTTCAGCGATAATACCAAAGCTAACAGCAGCAGGGCCTGTTAAAGTTGCGTAATCATCTGTTCCTGTTAATGTAGCAGTTACGTTGGCGGATGGATCAGAACCAACATTTTTCAAAGTAACATCTGTTCCAAAAGTCTCAGCGTAATCTGCCTGTCCGTCTGCATTGCCGGTCGCATCCTGAATTAAATAGGAATCCATAACAACATAAGGTCCGTCAAGTGCGGCAGCCGGAACCTGAATCATATAAGGAATATACTGGGGTTTTGTTACCACTATATCAACCATGCCCGATGAAAGTACAGGATCAATCTGAACTGTTACCATTCCGGTTTCACCAACGAGTGAGGTACCATGTAAAACGCCATCTTTCGATATTGCTACATAAGAACCTGGAGCAGCACTTACATCATAAGTGGTCATTCCGATCGGAACAATTGGCATGTGGGTTACGGTATTGTTACTGCCTTGTGTCATATAGGTCACAACGGATGGATCACCAAGCACATTGTAAGCCTGCCAGTAGTAAGTCGGGCTTGAGTGCTGCGGCCATCCTTGAATATCAACTTCAGTAACAGCTAAGTTTCCGATCGAAACCATGCCACCGGCAGAAAAGTAATCGCTCATAAAAGGTCCGTCATAGGCACCCCAGGTGGTTTCTTCATAGGTTGGCACATAGCCGTTGTTGTCACCTTGAATAGGGAAAGCACCCACTGCCCAGTAAAAATCTTCAAACCAATAGGAACTTGGTGATGAACCAATATACACAACTGATCCTTTATTATCGCCACGTGCCCAGGTTTCTCCCAGACATTCAGCGTAACCAAAATCGGCGGCCAGACAGCAATTACCAACAGCCAAAGGGTATTTTCCATCGTTGGTAAATGCATTTACCATAGAAGGTGAAAGGTTTGGATCGCCCCAGGATGTTTCACTGCAATGTGCAGTATAGTTAATGAAACTAACCGCAATCTTTTCAGGTCCATAACAACCTGTATAAGGACTTGTAAGATAGCTGTATACATTGGCAAAACCATGTTCAGCATTGAAATAATTCTGTGTGCCGTAATGTACAGTTGGCTGACCGACATTTGGATTCCAGGTACCATCAGCTCCGGCAATCAAGGTTGTGTTATCGAGATAGGTTGGATCAGTAAACTCGTATCTTTCGTAATAAAGTGTCTTTTCAATCTGTGGAATTAATTGCGCTGAGTTACGTGCTGAAAACCTGCCATAATACATTTCAGGGAAATAATCACCATCCACACTGCCGTAGTATAAATCGGTCATTTTTCCGGATGAACTTCCCAGAGTTGCTGGAATTTGCGGGGTATCGCCAACAAACAACACGAAACTAGGTGCCGGATCTTCAGGTGTGCCATTGTTATATTGCTCATGCACATAGGATTGGATTGCGTTGTAGGTAATTCCGATTTCGTCGGTATAGGCAACAACAACATTAAATCCTTTTTTGGTTTTCCATTCGATAAACGGAACCAGATCTGACTCGAACATTCGGTCGGCAACGATCAGGTATTTAATCGGATAGGTGGTCAAATCAGGATGCTCAGGATAATCATGATCTAAGGTATTCAGCAGACTTTTATGGATGACATCAAAATAGGGTGAAACAGTAGATGATTTGACATACTGGGTTAATTGTTCATCCCCATTTGTAAAAGTGACTTCAATTTCAATATCATTCATTACACGAAGAATGCCTTTCACAGGATTGTAACTTACAGGCGCAACAGTCAGACGAGCAATGCGATAGCTGCGCATAACACCCAGGATTTCAACGGAGGCAGTTTCATGACTTATAAACTCATCTTTGATGTAAGATGATTCATTCATTACAAACTCAACCTCATCCGCGTTCTGGTCTTTCCTTAAAGAAGGCTGAACAGGCATAATCATGTTTTTGATCCCATAATCGCTGAGTTTATATTCGCTCACCGAAAAACTGGTCACTTTTACTGAAACGGTTGCACCAAAAGGAACCTCGATCAATTGCCTGGATGCAGGTAATTTCGGTTCTCCGATTTTTCCAATCCAATAGGCATTTGGAATACCGATTTCATTGAATTGACCTTTTGGAGTTTCTACAGTGAATGTTGTAGCACCGGCAAAAGAAAAGTCAGCTTTTAAACCAAGCATATTGTCTTCCGAAACCTGCACATCTGTAGTTTTTTTTCCAAAATCAACAGCGTAATTTTGGGCTTTGATTCCGCTTGCCGGTAAAATGCACAGCATCAGTAATAAACTGATTAGCGAAAAAATTGTTGATAATTTTTTGTTGAGGTAAACATTTTTCATTGTAACTGATTTTAAATCAATATTATAGGAATAAAAATTTCAATGAAGGATTTGAACGTTGCCGCAAATTTAGGTATATTTATTCGAGATAGAAACGAAAAAATACGCTTATTTTCTGAAATGATAAAAATGCTTTCGTTTTAGTGATAAGCCATTGAAATTGTGGTATTTCAATGGCTTATATGGAATGTTTACAAGCAACTGTTTTTAACCGTAATTGTGAAGTAATGTTAGGATGAATTCTGCCTTTTGAAAAGAGCTTTTGTACAGTAAAAAAGAAATTCTTTCTGAAAAGATGAACCTGAGCGAATTTTATGAATCTTCTCTATGTAACAGATTATCAATATCTTTCAGTTTTCCAAACAAAACCAAAATATCTCCGGTCAAAAGCTTCTGACTGGCTGAAGGTAATCCAAGTGAAACTCTCCTTTTCTGGAGTTTTCCAAAAATTGATTTCGTCTCTTCAATCCTGATTACAGTCAGAACTAGTAAATCATATCTATTAGTAAAATCAACTTCGCTTAGCAGCAATCCGTCATAACGTTCCGGTAATTCTGCCTCAATGATTTTATATTCATCAGTGATATCGAATGAATTACTTACTCCTGAAAACAGAATGCTGTCAGCAAATCGGGATGCGGCATCGTATTCAGGTTGCAGAATAAGGTCAACACCTAGTGTTTCAATTACTTTCCGATGTATCGGACTTATAGCACGGCTCACAAGTTTTTTAACTCCAGCTTGTTTCAAAAGGGCTGTAGTCATAACCGAAGCGCCAAAATCTTCTCCGATTGTTACGATAGCGTAATCACATTCTCTCAAAGGGAGTGTCGAAAGTGCCTGTTCATTGGTACAATCCAGGCAAATGGTTTGGGTGATTACATCTTTAAAACTTTCGGTTTTCTCTCTGTTCTGATCAATAGCAATTACCTCATGACCCATTGAAGTGAGTCTTGCTGAAAGCGCGGAACCGAAATTTCCTAGTCCGATGACAATAAATTTCATAACAATAATTTTAATTAATCATGATGTTTTCTACCGGATAATGATACTGGAAATTACGCATTTTTCTGAAGATACCGACCAGAAGTGTTAGTGTACCAACGCGTCCCAGAAACATAGTTATGATAAGTATCCATTTACCGGCAACGGAAAACTGTGCTGTAATACCAAGTGATAAACCTACGGTACTGAAGGCTGAAACCACTTCAAAAATAATTTTTGTAAGATCAAATTGTCCGTCTGTGATAGTAAGCAAAAGTATGGCCGTACCAATCACAAGAAAAGACAAAAAGATCACTGCAAAGGCGCGTCTGACCGACTCATTTGCTAATTCGCGTCCAAAAATCTCAATCCTGTCTTTTCCTTTCGCATGACTGATAAAATTAAGTATCGCAACTGAAAAGGTTGTGGTTTTAATACCGCCACCAGTAGAAGCAGGTGAGGCCCCCACCCACATAAGAAACAAATAGAAAAAAATTGTTCCGGGCGCCAGAAATGACATGTCAACTGTGTTAAAGCCAGCAGTTCTGGTTGTAACCGAACCGAAAAAAGCACCTGCTACTTTGCCGGAGATTGAAAGTCCTTTCAGGGAATGATTGTATTCAGAAAACATAAAAAATAAAAACCCGGCCGCCAGCAGAAATATCGTCATGATCATCGCCAGTCGTGTATTCACATTGATAATTTTAGGTTTGCTGATATAAGCAGTTTGACTGACCAGAAGCCGGTAAAAATTTGTTACATAATGACGAAGCAAACGGTAATAATTAAATACAATCGGAAATCCTAAGCCACCAGTTATGATTAAGAGTGCAATGATATAATGCAGCGTGTAATTATTTCTGAATCCAGGTTGGTATAATCCTTCGGAAAGTGTTGAAAATCCGGCATTGCAAAATGCTGATATTGAATGGAAAACAGCGAAACCCAGTGCTGAAAAATCTCCCGTAAACAGTGTATGATCAACAGAATTGTAAATGATTATTGCACCGATTGCTTCAATCGAAAAAGTGAGTGTGATAATCTTTAAAAGCGTTTTGTAGATGTCGCCTAATTTGTCTTCATTGAGTATTTCTTTCAATAAAAATTCATTCCCGAAAGATGCGCCGCCCTTAAAAAAATATCCGAAAAAACTTGTGAAGGTCATGATTCCCAGACCGCCAATCTGGATTAGAATGATAATAAAAATCTGTCCCAATGGAGTAAAATAGGTTGCTGTATCAAATACGATCAGACCGGTTACACACACTGCACTTGTTGATGTGAAAAATGCGTCGGTGAAGCCGATTCCATTGTATGTTGCATTGGGTAACATGAGTAAAACAGTTCCGAAAGCAATGATAAACAGGAAACTAAAAACAAAAAGCAGCGCGGGATTCGTGTTTCTGTGTCCCAGTTGTAATGAACTGGTCGATACTTCAACAACCAAAGCGAAACAGAAAACAATATAAACGGCTAGGTTGCGGTTAAGACTGTCAAAAAGCCAGTTATGCGACCAGTTTATGCCTGTAAATCCTGCTCTTGCTTCTAGAATTAGCAAGAGGACTGGAATCAGCAAAATGGCTGCAACCTTGAGTTTAGAGGCTTTTGCTTTCCATTTTTTTATCGAAAGACCAGCCAGATTACTAAATAAAAGGACCCAAAGAATAATGTTGCACAAATGCCAGATAATCTTTGTTTCTTCAGGTTGATGATCCACACCAATTTCAACAAGAAACAACAGGAAACCTGCGATAGCAGCTAATATTCCAATCGCATCAAGGAATCTCATGAATCGGTTCCGAAGATGGTTGAAATAATCAATCAGTCTGATTAGCTTAATCTTAGATGTCATCCGGCATTTGAGAAGATAGGTTCATCTTACAAAGTTAACAATTATTTATCGCCATTACTGTTGTTTAAAGGGTAAAGTACAATCCCAAATAACGATTTTGAAATTGCGACAGCAAGGGTAATATAATGAAAGAGTGTTTGTTAACAAGAATTTTCTTTCAATCTGATGCCGGATTTCAATGAAATCAGGATGGCATTGTTGATCTCAAAAAAAGAATTGTTCAGTCAGGCAACGACATCAGCAAACCCAGCGCCTTTTCGGGCGATCTTTCTGATATCAGCTTTTTGGCTAGTTCACAAATCATTGATTCATCTTTAAGTTTTGTCAGGTCAAATTCAATTTCAATTTGATTCAATGCGTCTGTGTCAGGTAGTTTTTCAACATTTCCTAATTGTCCCAGATCGTTCCCGCTAAGGTATTTGCTGAATTTAATCTTTTCAGGTAAAGCATCGATACCAATACCAAGACGTTGCAGGGGTTTTGGAACAATAAACTTACCTGAACCAGATGTTCTCACATAATAATCACCGCCAAGCCGGCCAACAAGATCGATTTTATCCACATCGATCTCGCCTTTTTCATCCAGAATGTTTTCATTGATGTGAATCAGTAAAATTTCACAGATGATGAGGTTAGCGGCACCGGCTCCATCACCTGTTTCGATGATTTGACGTACCTTACATTCAAACTGAACGGGTGATTCCTTTACGCGAAAAGGCCTTATTTTTTCAGATTTCAATGGTGAAAGACCTGCTTTTATAAATTCATTCACACCTTTTGGGTATTCGGTTGAGGCCAGACTCATTTGCTGTACAATGTCGAATGAAACCATATTGATCACGACTTCAGGTACTTCGAGCAGATTTTCAAAAGTGTGTTTGGTTGTGTTATCCCGGCCCCGGCGTGATGGTGAAAAAATAAGTGTGGTTGGATTCACTCCAAAAAAGTTGAAACAACTGAATGGCGATAAATTCGGATTTCCACTTTTATCCACTGTGCTCGCAAATGCAATCGGACGTGGAGCGATACTTCCTAATAATAATCGGTGTAATCGCTGTTGATCAATGGCTTGTGGATCGAATTGAATCATTTGGCTGGTAATATTTTTGTAACACATTCTCCAAATCCAACCCGCAGACCGTCTTTTTTCGCAAAACCTCTGATGATCAAGGTGTCATTGTCGAGTACAAAAGTGCGTTGTGTGCCGTCGTTCAAATGGATAGGCCGGGTTCCTTTCCATGCCAGCTCAAGCATCGAACCATATGAATTGTGTGTTGGACCGCTTATGGTTCCTGAAGCGTATAAATCGCCCGGATTAACATTACAACCTGCAACAGTCTGATGCGCAAGTTGCTGAGCCATATTCCAATACATATGTCTGAAGTTCGATTTGCATATAATATTCTCTTCTCCGTTTTGGGGTTTGAGAGACAATTCAAGGCTAATATCAAAATTTCGTTTACCGCTTGTCTGCAAATAGGGCAGCACGGCCGGTTCCTGTTTCGGACCCTCCACCCTGAAAGATTCCAGCGCTTCGAGTGTGACAATCCATGGCGAAACTATTGAACCAAAACTTTTCGATAGAAAAGGACCAAGCGGAACATATTCCCAACGCTGCATATCACGTGCTGACAAATCGTTGAATAATAACATACCAAATATATGATCTTCAGCCTCTTCAGCTAGAATGGAATCGCCCAGATCAGTTTTAGCTGAGGTGATAAATCCCATCTCAAGTTCAAAATCGACTTGTTTGGATGGGCCAAAAACAGGTGGCAAATTGTCATCGGGACGGGTTTGACCTTTTGGACGATGGATGTTTGTGCCAGAAACAACAATGGACGAACTTCTGCCATGGTAACCAACCGGCAAATGCCGCCAGTTTGGAAGCAAAGCATTCGAAGGATCACGAAACATCACGCCTACATTGGTCGCATGTTCAATGCTGGAATAGAAATCGGTGTAATCGCCAATGTGAACCGGCAAAAGCATCTCAACATCATTTATGTCAACCAATGCGGATGAACAAGCCTCAGGATTTTCTTTTAATTCGTCGCAAATATCTGAAAATAAATTACATAACCTCTCTCGTAAACTTAGCCTTTGAAGCTTGTTTAAAGCTGCTATTTCATTAAGAACCGGTTGATAAAATATACTTAAATCTTCTATTGGTAATTCGTCGAAGAAGCCAAAATCTGCTAAAACTGAAAGAAAAATTACTGTATCACCGATTCTGGTTGCCGGCGAGATGGTTTCACCGGTTTTCGCGATTCCAAAAGGAATGTTTTCTAATGGAAAATCACTGTTTTCCGGTATTTTTATCCAGGAAGTCATTGTAAAAGTTTGTTATTGAAGATTAAAGTGTTCCTCTGTTTCCCTGTTCCAGTTCGATGGCTTCAAAAAGTGCTTTGAAATTGCCTTTGCCAAATGATTTTGCTCCTTTTCGTTGTATGATTTCGTAAAATACAGTCGGACGATCTTCAACGGGTTTGGTGAAAAGCTGCAGCAAATAGCCATCTTCATCACGATCAATCAGAATACGCATCTTTTTTAAAACTTCAATGTCCTCATCAATTTCTTTGACACGTTCAATAACAGTATCATAATAACTGTCAGGAACATGTAAAAACTCAACACCACGGGCGCGTAACTGTGAAATTGTCTCAACGATATTATCAGTTGCCATGGCAACGTGCTGGGCACCAGAACCACGGTAAAAATCAAGATATTCTTCAATTTGTGATTTCTTTTTGCCTTCAGCCGGCTCATTGATCGGGAATTTGATCCGCATATTACTGTTGGCCATTACCTTGCTCATCAAGGCAGTATATTCTGTTGAGATATCCTTGTCATCGAACGAGATTAGCTGCTCAAATCCCATAACATCGGCATAAAACTTCCCCCATTTATTCATCTCACCCCAGCCAACATTACCAACAATATGGTCGACGTATAATAGTCCTGTTTCAGCAGGCCGATAGGCAGGCTCCCATTTTTTGAATCCTGGTAGAAATGGACCGAAATAATTATGGCGGTCAATAAAAATATGCACAGTTTCGCCATACGTATGAATGCCGCTCATCACTACTTCGCCATATTCATCGATGATGGTTTTTGGTTCAAAATAGGATCTGGCACCACGATTCGTAGTTTCTTTCCATGCCTGACGAGCATCATCAACCCATAACGCGATTACCTTTACGCCATCACCATGCTGCTTGCAATGCTCGGCAATTGGGGATTCGGGTGTAAGTGCCGTTGTGAAAACAAAAATAATTTTTCCTTGTCGAAGGGCATAAGAGGTGTGATCCTTAATGCCAGTTTCCAGTCCGGCGTAGGCCAGTGGTTGAAATCCAAATGCTGTCTGATAATAATGTGCAGCTTGTTTTGCGTTCCCGACATAGAACTCTACGTAATCGGTTCCGTTAATAGTGAGAAATTCTTTCGTGTTCATGGGTTTGAATATTGATTAAATCATTGGAATGAAGATCGATGACCGAAGATTGTAATACAAAATGAATGACTGTTTATTCTCATTTAAACTTGTCTTTCAGTATTTCGACCGATCACCATACTGTTGTAATTAACTAAAACTTTCTTATTATTTTCTTTGTGAAAATTTCTTCAAATGAATAACTCCCTGTATTAATAGAGCCAGCTCTGGTAATAATCCTTTACTTCCAGATCAAGTGCTTCCTGCGTGAGCATCAATGGTTTGAATGTATCTACCATAACAGCAAGTTCTTCAGTTCCTTTTTTACCAATGCTTCGTTCAGCGGCTCCCGGATGTGGCCCGTGCGGAATCCCGATGGGATGCAAGGTAATCATACCTTGTTCGATGTTATTCCTGCTCATGAAATCACCCGCCACATAATAAAGAACCTCGTCAGAATCAACATTGCTGTGATGATAAGGGGCAGGAATCGATTCAGGATGATAATCGTACAACCTTGGAACAAAGGCACAAGTAACGAACGCTGGTGTTTCAAATGTCTGATGCACTGGAGGTGGCTGATGAATGCGGCCTGTTATCGGTTCAAAATTATGGATTGAAAGTCCGAAAGGATAATGACAACCATCCCAGCCAACAGCATCAAATGGATGAGATGCGTATGTGTAAGGATAAATTGAATCGTGTTGCTTGATTTTTACGAGAAACTCGCCTTTCTGATCGTTTGTCACCAGATTTTGCGGCGTTTTAATATCTCTTTCGCAAAAAGGCGCATGTTCGAGCAATTGTCCGGCTTTGTTTAAATACCTTTTCGGAAAACGTAAGGGTTGAAAAGATTCAACGATAAATAAACGATTGTCTGTCCCAAAAAACTCCATCTGGTAAATGGTGCCCCGGGGAATGACAAGATGATCTCCATAACAAAATCCGATACTGCCAAAAATTGTGTGTAACAATCCTTCTCCACGATGAACGAAAATCATTTCGTCTGCCTGCGAATTCTTGAAATAATAATCTGTCATCGACTTGCGTGGTGCGGCCAGACTGATATAAACGTCTTTATTTACCAAAACCATCTTACGACTTTCGAGATAGTCATCAGCCTGCTGAAGATTAAATCCTTTAAAACTTCGGTTTTGCAGATTTTTCGCAAGGGCAACCGATGGTGCAATATTCAAAGGTTCACCAATTGATTTCACCATTGTCGGTGGAAACGCATGATAAATAAGTGAATACACATCTGAAAATCCTTCAGTTGACACCAATTCCTCGGCATACAATTCTCCATCAGGTTTTCTGAATACAATGTGTCGTTTCGCTGGTATTTGACCTCTTGTCTGATATTGTGGCATTGTCTATTTAGATTTCATTTAAATAAGCATGGCAAAAATAGGTTTATTTATGCTGTTTTATTACAAATTAACAGAATTTTTGAAAAGGTCATAAATCAGCTGGTCTAATTCATCCCGAACTGGATAATTGGTCATTTTTGATATTTATTTAGATTTCAATAAATATGGATTAATTTCGTTTTTTTCTAAACATATCAGTGAATGACCAATAAAATACTGTCAACGCCTTATCAGTCAGATAAATTATCACTTAAAAACCGGTTTGTGATGGCGCCTTTGACCAGACAAAGAGCCGGAACCGGACAAGCGCCAACAGCAATGAATGCGCTCTATTATGCCCAGCGTGCTTCTGCCGGACTCATAATCAGTGAAGCAAGTCAGATTTCGTCCCAGGCAGTTGGTTATCCAAATACACCTGGGATTTATACCAAAAATCAGATCAGTGGCTGGAGGTTAATTACGGAGGCTGTTCATGAGTCAGGTGGTAAAATTTTCATTCAGTTATGGCATGTCGGCAGACATTCGCATCCTTTTTTGCAGGAAAACGGTCAATTGCCTGTTGGTCCCTCTGCTGTTAAAGAAATTGTTCAAATCACAACGCCACAAGGTAAAATGGAACCTGTTGTGCCACATGCACTTACCTGCGATGAAATTGTTGCAATCGTTAATGATTACCGCCAGGCAGCCATAAATGCCATGGATGCCGGATTTGATGGTGTCGAAATTCATGGAGCAAACGGTTATTTAATTGATCAGTTTTTGAATGATACATCTAATTTGAGAGAGGATGATTATGGTGGAACTATCGAAAAAAAGTCCCGCTTTGCATTGGAAGTTGTTGATGCCGTAGTGAAAGCGATTGGGAGTGAACGCACTGGTATTCGGTTGTCACCTTCAGGAACGAATTTTGGTGTACGGAATGTTAATCCTGTTGGAACATTTGATTACGTGATTGAAAAACTGAACGCATTCTCACTTGCATATTTGCACCTTATTGAACCCGTACAATCGTCCATCGAGATTCTGCCGCAATATTTAAAGGAGGTAACATCTCATTATCGGAAAATCTATGTTGGAACATTGATTACCAGTGCAGGATATAATTTCGAGACTGCCGAAAAGGTGATTCAATCAGGCGATGCAGACTTGGTAGCTTTCGGAAAAGATTTTATATCAAACCCGGATTTGGTGGAACGTTATGCAAAGGATGCCAGTTTAAACATGTATGATATAATTACTTTTTATGGAGGTAACGAGGCAGGATATACGGATTACCCTTTTATCGAAAGCTAAAGGTTAAGTCAAAAAGACTAATTAACATATTCAATCATACAACAAGCTTATGGTAAATAGATTATTATCTATATTTTTTTTTATTAATTACTTTAAATATAGCCTATTCCCAGATTAATGTAAAAGTTGATCAGGATTGCTTTGAGAATAATACTGCTATTAGGATCAGCAGCAGTAGCAAAAATTAATGAAAAAATACCACGACTTATTTATGAAAGAATTATGGATCAAAATCAAGGAAAAGTCATTAAATAAAACAAGAAAGATTACTCTTTTAAGTGGTTTCTTAGTTTTTCTTACTTTCGTTTTATTGCTAAGGTGTAATCCTGTTGTTAAGACAATTGGTCCTTTTTCAAGTCCTAACGCAGAAGAATCTAAAAAAAGAGGAGTTTTCTTGTGGGAATACTATCCTACCACAACAAAGGTTTATGATACCATTGATTTTGAAATCAAGGAAGTATTTGCAGAAAAACAATACAAATACTACAGTTACGATGACTTGAGATACAAAATATCTGATGATAAAACCCAATTAAAGATTGTTGCTAAAAGAAAGCTTTCAGAATTAAGGTATTTCGAATTATGGGTTGTAGAAAATTTTGATTGGTCGGCACATCCTTATGGTTTAGTTAGAAACTATAATAGTGGGTATCCTCCAGACAGCCTGTTAGTTAATTTAATATTGGTAGATATTAATGACTCAACAGGAAGAGCTGGTATTAACGACAAGAAGGTTATAGGTTCATTTATGTTGCGACGTAAATAATACAAAACCCAGCATCATGCTGGATTTTGCTTTTTAATTACCCGATGGCTGTGAAAGCAAAGGAAGTGTATAATCAAGCAAATCAAAGTAATCAGGAAGGTGCCGAATCTGAACCAAGTAGAAGAGCAATTGATGCTCAATGGCAACCGAAGTCAAAAGTTATTCGATTCGCGCAGGCTTTCATCCGGGGCTTATACAGGCACTGTTATCGCCGGATCATACATCCAAAGCATTACATTTGTAGTTCAGCATTAAAAACCTAAGCAGGGGAGCTTTTGCTCCCCTGATTTAATTATAAAGTAATGAAATACAACATATTACTATTTGTGTTATTATTTTGGAATATTCACCTTATTGTCGCACAACCACTCACTCTAAACTGGCAAAGTTGTTATGGTACTTCAAGTAACGATGTTGTCATGGATATAGTTTCTACAGGAGACGGCTATATTATTGCAGGATATAACAGTACATATAAATTATTACTTGTTAAAACCGATCTGGAAGGTAATTTTATGTGGGAAAAACAGTATTGGGGTTCTGATTTTGGGGAGGGCGCATTTCGGATATTTCCGGCTGATGTTGGGAATTATTTTGTAGTTGCTACGGCCTCCTCTTCAGATGGCGATGTAACCTATGATCCTTACCCCGATGCCAACAATTGCTGGATTGTGAAAATTGATAGCGAAGGTAATAAGATATGGGATCGAATTTTTGGTGGCAACTGTAATGACAAGGGTCATACCGGGGCATTTGTTTCCGACACAAGTGTGGTTTCATTTGGTCATAGTTGTTCAACAGATGGCGATATTTCAGTTAATTATGGCTCATGGGATGGATGGATGATTAAAGTTGATAAGGAAGGGAATAAGGTATGGGATTTCAGTATTGGTCATTCGAGTCTTGATATGTCATCTGCCATAATTGAAACCTCCGATAAAGGGTTTTTAGCTTCAATTGTTGCAACAGATGGAGTGGGGGGAAATATTGAATGTGATAATTTCGATCCAAATATGGAATTTGTTGAGGCAGTGTTGTTAAAACTAGATGAAAATGCGAACCTTCAATGGCAGCGGTGCTATGGTGGTAGCAAGCATGATGATATTGAAGATATTGTTGAAACTGAAGACGGTTATTTATTAGCTTGCTCAACAAATTCATCCGATGGCGATGTTTCAGGGGCTGGCTATCACATTGGTTATGATAACGGAGGCAATATTACTTCTGATATTTGGTTAGTTAAGACGGATTTCGAAGGAAATATTGTATGGAGCAAATGCTACGGGGGTTATTATAATGAATCGCCATCGCGTGTTTTTCGTACCGAAGATGGGGGTTATATTGTGTTTGGTAGTACTTCGTCCAATGATGGCGACGTGTCAGGATATCACAACGAAGCCGGGTGGTTTAGAGATATCTGGGTAATGAAAGTGAACAGTACGGGCCAGCTGCAATGGCAGCAATGCATCGGAGGTGCCGGAAATGAAGATATCGCAAATGCAGTTATCCAATTGGAGGGAGGAAAATATGTTTTATCCGCAACATTAAACTCTAATAATACCGGTGATATAAATTGTATTACCGATCCAAACTCATGGAGTGTTTGGCTTGTTGAGCTAACAGATACTACGGTTGGAATACCAGAAAAGACTAAGAATAACCCATTACTTCAGGTATTTCCCAATCCCGCTACAATTTGGCTGTCAGTAGAAATACCAGGGTTTTTGAATGATAAGCAAACACTATTGAAAATCATCGATATAAACGGTAATACGGTTCTGACACAAAAGCCCGTTTCAACTACCACCCATTTCGATATCCGCCATCTCCCGGCAGGCATTTATGTTCTGAAAATGATAAATAACGAGGCTTTTGTTACAAAAAGGTTTGTAATCAGGTGATTTTTTAGTTCTGCAGCTATGCTGTTAAGATGCGAGCACAAAGCGCGGTAGATTGGTTAATGGTTGTTTAATATTATAATGAGTAACCAATTTTAATTTATAAAAAGTTCAAACTTGAAAATTGTAATGTTTTTCATACATTGATACATCGTTCCATTTTTTTGTCTTGATTATGTTGAAATTTCTGATTTTCTGGTCAGATTTTTTTGTTCCTCAAAGTCCCAGCTAGCTTCATAGGAGTCTTACTACTAATGCATCTGAAATTTATCTCCATAAAAATATTTTAGTCAAGGTCGCTTTGGCGGCAATGACTGTTTCTTAATCTTTCCAATTTATTTCTTGTTTGCCGCAAAAGCGCCTTCGGTTGCTTCAATTTGTCATGGGGTCAAGTCAGGGTGGGGTCAAATTGACCGCAAACCCTGACTTAAAATTTTTATTCCGATTGATCAGGTATGTCATATACAGTAGTAGTAATCTAACCGGCGTGCCTGACAATGACCCTTAAATCAATGATTCAGGCACAGGATTTTGATGATCCTTCTCCGGCGATATTTATCTTAAAGCCAAATGAGGATTGAACTCTTGAAAGGGCTTCGGCCCTTTTTTTGTAGGCTTAAAGGCTTTTTTCAATATTGTTAATCATTGTTTAAACAAAATCAAAATTTAGAATTGAACGAAAGAATTAATACATATTCCTGTTTACAGAAAATATTTATATAATTTAGTTTCAGTTAACAGAAACAAATTATCTTTGAAGTCTTAAAAGCAAACCTCATGGACAAGAATAAATTATTCGGAATACTTAACGACTGGAATTACTGGGATAAGCCGGTTCCGGAGTTTTTCCCAAGGGATGAATATCAGCAGAAAATGAATACTTACCTGTCAACCGGGGAAGTTATTGTGCTTAAAGGAATCCGCAGATCGGGGAAATCAACACTTTTGATCAACCATATCCGGCATCTAAAAGGTACGGGAGTGGATAAGAAGGAAATACTTTTCGTAAATTTTGAAGACCCTCGTTTCGATGGCGAACTAAATAGCTATCTGCTGGAACAGATTTTTGAAGTTTACAAAGAATTTGTGAACAACGAAACAAAACCCCATATTTTCCTGGATGAAGTGCAGCATGTTACACAATGGGAAAAATGGGTGCTTACAGGTTATGAACTTAAAAGGGCACAATTTTATGTAACAGGCTCATCTTCAAAGCTCATGAGCCGTGAATTTGGCACCGCCCTAAGTGGCAGGTTCCTTGCTATCAATGTTTTTCCACTTAGTTTCGGAGAGTACCTCCTATTTAAGGGTCAACCTGAAACTGACAAGATTTCACTGATCACACAGAAAGTAGCTTATAAAATAGCTTTCAATGAGTACCTCAAAGCTGGAGGTTTCCCGAAAACCTATTCCCTTGAAGAGGATTTGAGGCGACAGGAGATCATCATGTATTACGAAACCATTATCCTGAAAGATATTGTTGCCCGATACAACCTCAAAAACTACGACAGTGTTAAAAAAGTGGCACTTTATTTATTATCAAACATAGGCAAACCCTTTAACCTGAACAAGGTAAGAGTCTCGCTCACTCTTTCATACGACCTGGCCGATAAGTATTTCGAATATCTGAAAGATACTTTTCTCTTGTTCGAAGTATTTCAATACGACCACTCACTCAACAGGCAATTTGCCAATCGCCGCAAAGTGTATTGCATTGATAATGGAATTCTAACAAATACTTCTTTCAGGATTTCGGAAGATTATGGCCGTTACCTTGAGAATGTTGTTTTTATTGAATTGCTACGAAAAGGGCATGAGGTATATTTCCATCAGGGCAAAAGGGAATGTGACTTCATAATAAAAGCTGAATTAAACCTCACCCAAGCCATACAGGTATGTCGCACCATGCAGGATGAAGAGACCAAAAAGCGGGAAATGGAAGGATTAATTGAAGCCCTTGATACATACAGTCTGAATGAGGGAATTATACTTACCGAGGATGAAGAATACGAAATAGTATCAGAAGGCCGCCGGATCATCGTAAAGCCGGTTTGGAAATGGTTGCTGGAAAATGAAAACAGAAATAAGAAGAAATAAAGGATAAAGATCCTTCATCTCGAAAAGCAATTGAGGTACTATGTGAGAATCGGTTGATATGGACCATCCCACTTAAATCAATGATTCAGGCACAGGATTTTGATGATCCTTCTCCGGCGATATTTATCTTAAAGCCAAATGAGGATTGAACTCTTGAAAGCGCTTCGGCCCTTTTTTTGGACGTGGAAAGGTTGTTTTAATCAGTCTAAATTAAATTATTTGTTCTAAATTAATTTGAAAATGATTTTGTAGTGGAATTATAGAAACAATGCATTTTCGTGGCAAATAATTTCAAAAAATGGAAGTAGTCTTTGTATGTATATTTGTATGTATAAGAAAAAAAAGGGTTTCAGCGAAACCGCTGAAACCCTTGGTACTGTAGTGGGAGTTGAGGGATTCGAACCCCCGACCCTCTGCTTGTAAGGCAGATGCTCTGAACCAGCTGAGCTAAACTCCCGATATTTGTTAAGAACGCTCCCAAAATTTACCGTTTGGGAGTGCAAATATACAACTTATTTCATATCTGCAAAATATTGTAATTTTTTTTTAATTCAGTCTTTTCTATTTCTCTAAATTAATAAGAACTATCTAGATTTTATTTTTGAGT
>CAJBPB010000072.1 GCA_903957365.1 uncultured Bacteroidota bacterium | reverse complement strand
ACTGTATATAATGGTCGTATGTATAAATCCGTTAATGCAGGAGCCAGTTGGTATGAAACAGCTCCAACCGGCACATTTGAAGATAAAATCTGGACCTCAACTGCCTTGTCATCTGATGGACTATCTATGCTCACAGGTATAGCTGGTGAAAGAATTTATCGTTCAACACCGACCACTCCGCCAGTCATTTTTGCCAATATTACCAGTTCGTCTGCTTCGGCTACCGGTAATATCACTGCCACCAACGGAGCCGATGCAACTACCCGCGGAGCTATTTTATATCCTTATTCCAATACTGATAAAATAATAGGAGATGCAGATGTAGTAGATGTAAATACAAGCGGAAATTACAGTGCAGGTACTTATCCAGTATCTTTTAGTGGTCTTACACCCAACATCCGTTACAACGCCCGCGCCCATGCTACCAATACCTATGGAACGGGTTATGGTGTACGCGGCGATTTCTGGACCCTGGCCAGTGTGCCTTTGGCACCAACGGTTGATAATCCTACTGCCACCACATTGGATGTTACGGTAAACGGCGGCACCAACAGCGATGGTACCGAATATGCCATCCTGGACTCGGTATCCACCAACTATGTTCAGGCAAACGGAACGCTGGCAGATACCATCGTTTGGCAAACTACTGCAAGCTGGGGCTCCGTGACCGTAACAGGCCTCACAACAGGAACCACTTATTATTTCAAGGTAAAAGCCCGCAACGGAGATCATATAGAAACAGCTTTTAGCCCGACAACCAGCGGCACACCGGTAGCCAAACCAGTAGCTACAACCCAGGCTGTTAGCCTGATTGCAGCAATATCCGCCGCCGGAAATGGAAACATCACAGCCACCAATGGCGAAGATGCAAGCAACAGAGGAATCATTCTTTATCCATATACAAATACAGATAAAGAAATCGGTGGTATTGATGTGAGCAATTTTGATGAGACCGGCACCTTTGGAACAGGAACATTTACCTTCACCCTGACGCCACTGACAGTCAATACCCGTTACAACGTCCGTGCCCATGCCACCAACACCTATGGAACAGGCTATGGAGCAAGAGTTGGTTTCTGGACATTGGCAAACACTCCATCAGCGCCAACGGTAATCAACCCGACAGCAACATCTCTGGATGTGGCTGTGAATGTAAACAGCAACCCTACAGCAACAGAATTTGCCATTCAGGATTCAGTGAACGGAACTTATGTTCAGGCAAACGGAACAAGAGCAGCAACAGCCGTATGGCAAACGACAGCTGTATGGGATACGATTACTCTGACAGGCCTTACAACTGGCGTAGATTATTACTTCCGCGTAAAAGCAAAGAACGGAGATGATATTGAAACTGCTTTTAGTACCTCATCATCGGCCTATCCTTATGCCAAAGCAGCAGTGAGCACCTTGGCAGCAGGCAACATCAGCACCATGCTTGCGATGGGAAACGGCAACATCACCTCGATCACCGGCGATACGGTTACTGTGCGTGGTTTGATAAACTACGCCTACACCGGAACTGATAAGCTGATCGCTGATGCGGATGTTACCATGAAGGCCGACACCGGCAGTTACGATACTGGTTTGTATAACAAACAATTTACTGAACTTCAGGTGAACAGCCAATACAGCCACCGCGCTTTTGCTGAAAATGCCGCAGGAATTAGCTATGGCAACCGTATTGACTTTTACACCTATGCCAATGCTCCTGCACCGCCTGTTGTCATCAATCCGGCTGCCACCTCGCTTGACGTGGCAATAAGTTCAGATGACAACCCGGCAATTACCGAGTATGCCATCCAGGATTCGGTGAACGGAACCTATGCACAGGCTGGCGGCACAATGGGTGCTACAGTGGTTTGGCAGACAGCTGCCGTTTGGGACACGATTACCGTAACCGGACTTTCAACCGGAGTAACCTACTATTTTCGTGTGAAAGCGATGAATGGAGATGATGTAGAAACAGATTTCGGTTATACAACAGCACAGAATACCTGTTCCAACCCGACAGATGGCGGTGAAATCGACGGAGATCAGACCATCTGCTACAATACCGAAGCAGCCTTACTTGGAAGCATATCAGAAGCATCGGACTACGGCGGCACGCTCGAGTATCAGTGGCAGGGTAATACCACCAGTTCCACCATAACCTTTGATGATATCATCGGAGCAGGCAGCAATACCTACACACCCGGCGCACTCACACAGACAAGCTGGTACAGGCGACTGGCACGCGTAAGCTGTAAAGACGACTGGACAGGTGCTGCAGTATCGAATGTGGTGAAGATTACCATTGATCCTCTACCCGAAGCCACAGCAGGAGGAAGCACAACCATCTGTGTAAGCAGCGAAGCCAATGTATCTGGAGCAGGTTCAGCCAACGGCGACATTGTATGGACTTCGAACGGAAGTGGTTCAATCACTGCAGAAACAAGTCTTAGCCCAACCTATACCCCGGCAGCAGGCGATGCAGGCAATACAGTCATCTTAACCATGACCGTGACCAGCAACAACACATGTGGAACTTCAACAGCCACAGCTACCTACACAGTTTATGTTGATCCGTTAACAGTAGCCGGAACCATCAGCGGAAACGACAGCACGATCGTACACACTTCAACCGGCGATCTGACTCTTTCGGGCCAGACGGGTGATGTGCTGCAATGGGAGAAGAGGTTGAACGAAGGCGAGTGGGAAACCATCCCGGTTACTGCAACAAATTACAGCGAAACACCGGTTACAGTAGGCGAGTGGTATTACAGAGCTTTGGTACAGAGCGGAGTATGCTCATCCACCTACACAGCTGACTATATAGTAAATGTGATACCCGATGTTCCGGATTATTTCACGCTCACATCCCCCGGCACAGCCACAGCAGGAGCAGCAAGCGGTAACTTTGTGATCGCATTGTTTGACCAATATGACAATCCGACCTATTGCCGTGCGAATACCACTTTCAATCTAAGCACGAACTCCACAAGCAGCAGCCATAGTTTTAATCCGGCCAGCCCGCTGATGATGACAACAGACACCTATTCATCCACCTTTACCTATACAGATACCCGGGTTGGAACCTTTAATATTACAGCCAGTTATGGTTCAGGTTCAGCAGGATTATCAGGTGAGTCGCTGACTGTCACGATAACAATAATACTGCCTGAACCATGGGTTCATGCGAATATCGGAGCATCCAACGGCACAACCGAGTTCTTCCCTGAAAACAATGCCGGGACTTTCCAGATGACAGCCCAGGGATTGTCAATGCCTAAAAGCGATGTGATGAACTATGTTTATCAGCCACTTTGTGGCACAGGAACAGTAATTGCCCGCCTGGATGATTCTCAAAACGGGGGCTGGGCAGGTGTGATGATGCGTGAAAGCAATGCGCCGGGATCAAAGGCGGTGTTGTTCAAAACAAAACTGTACAACCCATCCGTAATCATCGGTTACCGGGCAACTACGAATGCCAAGATGGTCAACCTGTCACAGACGATACCATCGATTCACTGGATGAAGATTCAGCGAAGCGGTAACACCTTCCAGATATTCACCTCCTACAACGGAACAGTCTGGAACCGCCGCTACACAACAACTGTGGTTATGCCGGATTGTATCGAGGCAGGGATCTTTACCGAAAGCATACAGACCAACCGTACAGTTACCTCATGGTTCGATCATGCGGAAGTAGTTGGATACCTGAAAGCAGGTGAGGATGAAATAAGTGAAATCAGAACAGATGAAACATTTGAAATCTCATTCTATCCAAATCCGGCCAACGACCAGATCACGATCCTGGCGCCTGACAACAGCAAAAACATCAGAGTGACGCTGATCAATGCCAGTGGATCGGTGGTTGAAACAGATGAATTCAATACAATGGATGCCATTTACAATCTGCAACACATCAAACCGGGCATTTATCTGCTCCGTTTTGAAAGAGATGGCCTGATAGTCAACAAACGACTGATCGTGATGTAAACGATTGTTTGACAGACTGATAAAATCCCCGGGGTGAATGCTCCGGGGATTTTTTTGTTAATTCAAAGTGCAGAATGCAAATTCAAAATGCAAGAATTAATCGTAAAGCCAGCAAGGCGAGTCTGGATAATTATCTGTACAAAACATTAAATCATCTTACGAAGCAACACTTCCCACTTCCAACTTCCCACTTCCAACTTCCCAGTTAATTCAAAGTGCAGAATGCAAAGTTAAAATGCAAGCATTAATCATAAAGCCAACGGCCAGTTTGGATAATCAATTAAACAAAACATCAAATCAACTTATGAAACAGAGCGCAGGCCCGCCAGAACCGCGGGCAGACGGAGCGAGAATGGTAAAATACCTGTAAATCCGGCAAAGGCATCCGCCAGCAGGGCGGAATGTCTGGTTTTCGCAGAAAACCACTACTTTGCCCGGATTTACGCTGTTTTGGAAGAGAGCGCTGGCGCTTGGCCTGGTCAAGGGTTTTATTCACACCATAATTGATTTTAATGGAGTTCATGAGACCGCTGCGCTCGGTTGGTCCTTTTGCCTTTAAAAGGACATAAAAAACATCCAATAACTTTTTGTTTGAGTAAATCGATCAATCCATGATAAACCACAATTAATTCAAAGTGCATTTTGTTAAAACAAAACTTTGTCAAAACAACTTTTTATAAAAAGCCCCCATTTTGGGGGTTTGGGGGCAAGGCGAGTTAATTCAAAATGAAAAATGCAAAGGTAAAATGCAAAGTCAAAATGCAAAGTCAAAATGCAAGATGTCTTTTTTACCCAGACATCCCGGTGTATGGTCAATTATTCAGTAGTGAATCAGTTAAAAAAATCAGTTTAAACAAATCTCTTTTGATCAGCAGAAAATCGTAATTTTGTAGTATCCATAATAGTCTTCCACGAAGTGAACACATTATCAACATACAGTAAAGAAGAGAAAACCGAAATGCTCCGGCGTTATCGTGCTTTGATCGAGGTATGGCACACGCGTAAGGATGTTACCGATATATGGATGGTGCGCAAAGCATTCCGTCTGGCCGCCGACGCGCACAAGGATATGCGCCGCAAATCAGGTGAGCCGTATATCTTTCATCCTTTAGAGGTTGCGACCATTGCCGCCGGAGAAATCGGGCTGGGACGCACTTCCATCATTTGTGCTTTGCTGCATGATGTGGTTGAAGATACCGAATATCGTTTATCGGATATCGAAGCCATGTTTGGTGAGCAGATCGCGCGTATCATTGACGGCCTTACCAAGATAGATGAACTTGTCGGCGAAGCGGATATAAAGAGTATGCAGGCCGAAAACTACCGGAAGATACTGCTGACCATGTCCTATGATGTGCGGGTTATTCTGATCAAGCTCGCCGATCGTCTGCATAATATGCGTACCCTCGATTCGATGCCGCCGGTAAAACAACTCAAAATCGCTTCTGAAACCTCGTTTTTATACGCGCCTTTAGCCAATCGTCTTGGCTTGTACGCGGTTAAATCTGAACTGGACGATCTGTCGATGAAGTATATCGAACCCGCGGTTTATCAGTCGATACGACGAAAAATGGCTGAATCGCGCGAAGACCGTGAAGTACGGGTAAATGCATTTGTCAGTCCGGTAAGCAATGCGCTGAAAAAGATGGATGTCCGTTTTCGTGTGTTGAATCAGGACAAAACTGCCCATTCAATCTGGCAACGGATGAAGGAAAAGGAGATTCCTTTTGAGGAGATTTATGATACTTTCGTGGTGCGCTTTGTGATTGATTGTCCTATTGAACTCGAGAAGATTGAGTGTTGGCGCGTATATGCAACAATCACACAGTTTTACCGGCCTAACAATGATCGTTTACGCGATTGGATTTCACTTCCGAAAGCGAACGGATATGAATCGTTGCACGCGACCGTCATGAGTAATTCGGGCAAATGGATTGAGGTTCAGATCAGAACCGAAAAGATGGAAGAAATTGCTGAAAAGGGGTATGCCGCGTATTGGAAATACAAGGATTCGCCAAACAGCGAAAGCGGACTGGATGAATGGTTATCCAAAGTGCGCGAGCTTCTGAATACTGAAGATGTATCAGCCATCGATTTTATCGATAATTTTAAACTGAATCTTTTCTCCGACGAAATATTTGTTTTCACCCCCAAAGGGAAAATGATCTCACTTCCTGTTGGATCAACAGCCCTTGATTTCGCGTATAACATACATTCCTCTATTGGTAACTCGTGTATTGGTGCCAATGTCAATCATAAACTGGTTCCATTGAATTATTCATTGAAATCGGGTGATCAGGTTGAGATTATCACATCCAAAGTGCAGCAGCCTAAAGAAGAGTGGTTCGATTTTGTTGTAACTGCCCGTGCCAAATCCAGACTCAAGGAAGGAATCCGCGACCTCAGAAAGTCGTACAAGGATATGGGACGCGACAAGCTGGAGGGCTGGTTCAAACAATTGAATATGGAACCAAGCAAACAGAATATACTGCATCTGATTGATATTGAAGAGGTAAGCGGTATAGTCGATTTGTATTATTTTGCAGCGATTGATAGAATTTCACTTGCGAAAGTAAGGGCTGCATTCAAAGAAAAGCCCGGAACTGGAATCTTAAAGTATTTAACGAACCCTTTCTCACGTTCAAAACCAAAAGAGGAAGCCGACATTGTCCAGCAGGAAAAAAAAGACGCGCTAATCAAACCATCTTTGATCAATCAACAGATGGATGAGATGAATTATACCGTCTCAACTTGTTGTAATCCGATTCCGGGTGATGAAGTGGTCGCTCTTTATTTTCCGGATGAACCACTGCATATTCACCGGACAAACTGTCCGAAAGCACGTAACCTGATGTCGCAATACGGCAATAATATTGTGAAGGCAAAATGGAAACAAAAAGAAGATATCGCTTTTCTGGCCGGACTAAAAATGACAGGAATTGATTCTGTGGGATTCCTGCACCGCCTTACCCAGATTATTTCAATTGATATTGGGTTAAATATCAGGAGCATGCAACTTGAGAGTACAGGGGGTGTTGTAGAATTAATTATTACTGTTTATGTAAAAAATTCGCAGCAACTTAAAGATATGATTGCTTCATTGCGAAAAATAAAAGAGATCAGAAAAGTTTCCCGACTCGAAAGACTCAGCGATGCTGATACAGCCAGTTAATTTTGTCATTTTAAGGTAGTCTGAAGGTTTTATCTGCAACATCATCATACTACAATTAGCCAGGTCTTCTTAAAAATAATTTTTATTCATTCTAATTAAACGTAATTATTTTGTACTTTTACCCACTCAAAGTGATTATTGGTGTCGATTATGAAGGATTTGAAAAAAGATACACATGAAACAGTGAAAAAGATTTTCACTGATTATCTGGAACAACGCGGACATCGGAAAACCCCCGAACGCTACACCATTCTGAAGGAAATATATGCGACAGACGGACACTTCGATATTGAAACCCTTTATATTCGTATGAAGAATAATAAATACCGGGTTAGCCGCGCAACGCTTTACAATACGATTGAGTTATTACTCGATTGTAATCTGGTCACCAAACACCAGTTTGGCAACAATTGTGCACAATTTGAGCGCTCATTCAAATTCAGACAGCACGATCATTTTGTGAATATTGAAGATGGCCGGGTACTTGAATTCTGTGATCCCAGATTGCAGGAAATACAAAAATCTGTAGAAGAATTATTGGGCGTTTCGGTAGCCTATCATTCGCTTACATTTTTCGGTCATATTAAAGAACAATCCGAAAATTAGTCATTTCTCCCGAGTTATCGTTAAACACATAAAAATACCTGACGTTAAGGTACTGAGTTTAGTCTGGAAATTTTGAATTCGAGGCTTGTGTTTCCAAAAAAATGAGTTTACTTAAGTAAATGAGCATTTTTAGCTAAGCATAACGAAAAAATTGAACTTTTTTAAAAACACTAATTAGAAATGTCTATCCATAAAGTCGGGAGTTTGATTCAGAATGTTCGGGTT
>CAJBPB010000071.1 GCA_903957365.1 uncultured Bacteroidota bacterium | reverse complement strand
AGCAGGAAATCCTGCTGCATTTTTTTTATTTATGGCAAACAGTTAAATAACTTCTTAATTTACAATTGAGAAATTACGAGCCAATCCGTGAAATTCAATTTGGTGACTGAATCAGATTTTTTCCAGTTCTACAGTAAAATGCCGCATGATCGGTGCTTCATAGCGGATTGAGTAACCCGTTTTTATTTCGTTTCTTCTTTCCCACACATTGATAATATGTGCCGCTACAAAGTGCATATGGTTATTTGTATAAGTCCGGCGTGGAATGGCAAGTCTTACAAATTCGAGATCGGGATAACGGTTTTCGCGCGTTACCGGGTCACGGTCAGCAAGTATAGTTCCAATCTCAACGGCACGCACGCCACCTTCGATATACAATTCAACCGCCAGAGTCTGTGCAACATATTGCTCCTTGGGAACCTGTGGTAAAAATCGTTTCGCATCAATGAAAACAGCATGGCCGCCAATTGGAAACTGAACCGGCACACCCGCATCTTTCAGTAAATTTCCTAAAAAGGCAACCTGATTTATGCGTGATTCAAGGTAATCAAAGTCAGTTCCATCGTAAAGTCCCTGAGCCAACGCATTCATATCACGTCCCGACATACCTCCATAAGTAATATATCCTTCAAACATGATATTAAAAACAGAAGCCTGACGATAAATTTCCTTGTCGCGCAATGCGATAAATCCACCCATATTCACGATAGCATCTTTCTTGCTGCTCATCGTCATACCATCAGCATAAGAGAACATCTCGCGCACAATTTCGCGTATGCTGTGACGGGCAAATTCTTTTTCCCGAAGTTTAATAAAGTAGGCATTCTCAGCAAACCTTGCAGCATCAAATATGACTTTCACACCATATTTCTTTGCCATGCTGCTCACTTCACGGATATTCCCGATTGAAACCGGCTGTCCGCCTGAACTATTGCAGGTGACAGTAATAATGATCATCGGTATTTTATCCGCCGGATTTTCCGAAAGCACTTTCTCAAGTTTCTGAATATCGATATTCCCTTTGAAAGGATGATCCAGTGTGGTATTGAAAGCCTCATCAATGGTGCAATCCACAGCTTTGGCTTTACGAAATTCGATATGTCCTTTGGTGGTATCGAAATGAGAATTGCCCGGGACGATATCACCGGCTTTTACCAGTGCTGAGAACAAAACGTTTTCGGCTGCCCTGCCCTGGTGCGTTGGTAAAAAGTACGGGAAACCAGTTATTTCGGTGATCGCATTTTGCATTTTGTAGAAGGAAGAAGCGCCGGCATAAGATTCATCGCCCAGCATCATCTCCGACCATTGACGGTCACTCATGGCGCCGGTTCCTGAATCGGTAAGTAAATCGACAAAAACCTGGTCACTGCGTAAATTGAAAAGATTGTATTTTGCTTCTTTGATCCATTTCTCACGTTCGCTGCGTGTGCTGCGACGGATCGATTCGACCATTTTTATTTTATAAGATTCGGCGAAAGGGATTTTCATCATGTTCCTGATTATTAGTAATTTAAATAAGATATGTGGAGTAAATAATAAATATGGACGTCAAATCAGGAAAATCGGTCACGCTCCTTGATGTTCAAATAATTAAGCTTTTCTGTGGGCTGATAATACATTATCATGATAACTTTCAAAACCAAAAGTAGAATAAAGTTCTTTAGAATGCAAATTGCAACAAAAAATCATTCAGGGTGGCTTGCGGTTTTTCCGGAATATAAACGCAGATTTCTTAAAAAATCAAATCATACTTCATTCTTTTACTACTCACCTTTTGCTGTACATTTGTTAAACAATGAATACACCAACTTTCATTCAAAATTTATTAAGTCTGACATTTATGGCTGAACACAACGAACTTGGAAAAGCAGGCGAGCAACTGGCCATCAAACATTTGCGTGCGAAAGGCTACCAGATACTGGAAGTGAACTGGTATTTCGGACATCATGAAATCGACATAATCGCTAAAGATGGTGAGATGCTGGTGATTGTGGAAGTAAAAACCCGTGCGACCGCTGTTTTTGGAGAACCTGAAATTGCGGTGAACAAACAAAAACAACGTTCCATTGTAAGGGCAGCCGATGCCTATATCCAGCAAAAAGACCTGGATATTGAAACTCGATTCGATGTGATTTCAGTCATTATAACACCAAATGAAAAACGAATCTTCCATATCGACGATGCTTTTTATCCAATCATGTGAATCACTCCTCGCAGAATTCCAGCAATTTTGCGCCTTCAAACACTGCACGCATTGTTGCTGCCATTTGTGTAGAAAATGCTTCCGGATTTCGTGTTTTAAAAACGATTGAATCAATGGTCAACCGTTCTTTATTTAATGAAGCAAAAACCTGATCGCTATCTAATATAAATGCACTTTCATTTTCCGAAAAACTGCATTTTCCTGCTTTGTTTTTGAAAATCAGACGGTCAAATTCATCAAAATAATACCCTTCCGGAGCTGAATCAAAAGAAGATTTTGTGAGGAATATTTTTGGCTTGTGTTTATAGGGAGCGCCGGTCGAAGGACAGAATGTGCTGCAGTTACCACATTCATTACAGAAATTCGCAATATTCAGGATCTGTTCAGTTTGTCTGATTTCGAACTTGCCAGTTTGCTCAATCAGAATTTCTCCTTTCAAAAGACCCGCTTTCTCAATTATACATGAAAAAGGTGCTATCTGATAAGCCATATTGGCAAAATTAGGACAGACAGTGGTGCAGATACTGCATAGCACATCGCAATGTAAACAACGATCCGATTCTTTCATAATCGACTCTCTGTCAAGTGTCTGGCTAACCAGTTTAAAATTTTGACGATCGCCTGGATTAAGCTCATGCAGGGCTGGCGCAAAAATTCTTTTCGTTCTCTTTATCATCAATTGTTCTCTCGTAAGAGTATGCTTTGAATTCACCAAAACCAATTTTGCCAGATTGGCTTTCTTCAAAATTTCTTCCGCTGCTTTTCTGCCATCACCAATAGCTTTGATAGCAGTTGCGGCTCCCCGCAAAGCATCACCACCAATAAATACATTATTGAAAGGGGTGCGATAATTTACTTTATCTGAAGAGGAAATCTTTGTATCGATAAAATCGAAGCCTCGCTGCTGGCCAATGGCTGGGATTATGGTATCGCAAGGAATAATAAAATCAGAATCTGGTATTTTTTCGGGAACCGGACGCTGGTTTCCTTCTGCCTGATTCAGTATCATTTTTGAACATTGCAATCCTGTAATTCTGCCATCTTCCTGTATGATATTTTCGGGTGAAACAAGCTCCACAATGGCAACACCTTCCTCTATCACCGCTTTGATTTCGCCCTGATCGGCTGGCATTTCATTGATGGTTCTCCGGTAAACGATAGTAACTTTGCCTTCAGGACCGACCAGCCGCCAGGCAGTACGAGCTGCATCCATGGCAGTGTTTCCGCCACCAATAATCACTACATTCTTCCCGATTCCAGTATTTTCACCAGCTTTGACTTTAAAAAGAAAATCCAATGGATCGAGATAGCCATGCAACGAATTTTCAGCTGGAAAAAGTTGCGTTGAAAGCTGCGCTCCGGCGCCGATATACACAAAGTTGAAATCAGATTTCAGCTTTTCGAAACTGGTTTTGTCTACTTTGTGATTGTAATGAATGTTTACACCGAGATCCATAACCCGTTTAAAATCTTTCTCAATCGCATCGTCTGTCAGGCGGAAACCCGGAATAGCGAATTGTACCATACCACCTGCTTTCGGTTTTTCTTCAAATACTTCAACGCTGCAACCAGATAAAGCGAGATAGTACGCACAAGACAATCCGGAGGGACCAGCGCCGATAACAGCAATTTTAATCCCGTTATCAGCTGATTGAGTGAGTTTTACATCTTCCTGTTCCGAAACAAACCTTTTCACTTCCCGAATAAGTAAGGATTGATCATAGTTGATCCGGGTACATTTATTCTGACAGAGATGATCGCATACCATTCCAGTGATTGCAGGGAAAGGATTTGTGTTGAGAATCGTCTCGTAAGCTTTGTCAAAATCGCCATTTGCAGTATGAAAAAGATAATCAGGAATCGCCTGATTGGTAGCACAGCTATCAACACAAGGTGCTGATATGCAATCAAATTCGCCCAATTTGCTATTGGTTTTAATGCTGCGGTCAACGAGTTGTTCGCGTATGTAATGAGGATTGGTAATGGTTTCTGAAGCGTATTTTTCAAGGTTATGCAGAAGTATTCTATCCGGAAATGATTTGTCTCCGGTATTTACAATATAATCATTGATATTGTGCGCATTACAGGCAGCAAACCGTTTTTCAATTTCTTCAAAATACTGAGGTAAACGCATATATCCGCCAGGTTTCAGAAGGTCGGAACAAACAGTAATGGTTTTAAAACCGCAGCCCAACAAATCAGCAACATTGAACGCATCGGCGCCACCTGAAAAAGAAAGTTGCAATTTACCATCAAATTCCTTTTGCAGGATGGATGCGATGTTTACCGTGAGCGGATGCAAAGCCCTGCCACTCATATACATCATACCGATTTCCTTGTCAAAAATATTTTTTATGTTGACTGATTCGAGCGTATTGCTGAGTTTCAAACCGAATTGTAAACCACAATCGGACGCAGTTTTCTGCAACGACCTTATAATGTTAAGGGCATCATCATATTTCAGGTCGTGGGCAAACGCTTCGTCTGGAACAAGGGTTTTGAATTTTAACTTTTCGTTCAGAATCTGCATTAAACGGACTGGTCCGAGTAAAGTCGGATTCAGTTTTACATACGTATGTAATCCCTTCTCTTTCAATAAATAAGTGGCAATAGATTCAATTTCGTTGGCCGGACAACCATGCATTGTTGAAAGTGTGATGTTATTCGAAATCTGTGCCGGGATCTCAATTTTGTCAATTTCAGGATAAAATTCCCTTAACAGATCCTTTTTCTCTTCCAATTCAGCTGAACAATCATTCATTTTGGCGAAATACCATTGTACATTTTCCGCCATAATTCCGTCGAGGTTGTAACCAACGCTCATATTGAAAATCGTTTGCACCTCACCTGAAAATTTCAGTTCGTGGTGCAAAATATGAATCAACATCCAGGCATTCAGGTATTCGCTGAAACTTTCATTGATTTTTAATTCCTGCGACCATTCGCAATTGTAACCTTCATCCTGCATTTCGATGCATGGTTTGGTAATCTCAAGCTCGTCGAGTGTCTGGATGGTTTTCAACTCGATATAACGGGCACCACATAGCCAGGCACCTATAATATTCTGCGCCATCTGCGAATGGGGGCCGGCAGCAACACCAAGCGGATTCTGAAGATGAGATTCGAAAATTTCAGTTTGAAGATCGACAGCGGAATTTTGCTGATAGAATACACTTTTTGGAATCCCAAAAATGGAATTTTTATCGTTAAACTCTTTAAATATCAGTTTGAAAAGATGCTGAATTGAAATGGGGGAAAACCTATCCTGGGGTTTATTCAGTTTTTGTGTCATAAAGTTTATTCATTTAGAGAAACTAAAACATGATTATCATTGGCAAATACAAAGCAAAAGACAATCCATGCATCATAAAGCAGAAAATACAGAGTAAAACTGTGACAATCCACTCCCAAAAGTAGAAAATGATTTCGAGGCCGGCCATTCTAAAACACTTATTCTAGTGATTCCGTGTTTAACATCATCGAATTGGTACCTTTGATGGAAAATTATTCTGTTCATGCGCCCTTTTCAGTATGTTTTTTTTCTGGTTCTGATTCCTGTTTTCATGCTTTCGTGTAAAAAAGGTGTTGAAAAAAACCGCTATCCGTTAAGCCAGACTGAACTCGGTTTTGTTCCTTATCAACTGGGTGATACCATCGGCTTCATCCATTCAGGTGGATTTGAATTTGATTTTCAGGTTGTTGTATTGAAAAGAGATTGGGCCATTTCTGAGACCGGACATCCTGGTGAAGATTATTTTTCGTATGAGGAATTGGAACTCATTCTGCAAAGTAATGAACCTGAACTGATATTTCGGATGACTCTTCCTGCCCAGATAATTATGTCAGGAGTAAGCTGCGCTATCAACAATCAAAACTTCGGTATTTATTCAATTACCGATCCGACAATGGATAGTTTAATGATAAACGACAAACTTTATACAGAAATATTCGTCTTTACAAATCAGTTGCCAGAAACCAGTCTGATTACATTCGATTCAATTTTCTACACTAGACCAGACGGAATAATAAAAATAGGAATGAACAATGAAGAAGCCTATTACATTAACAATTAGAGCATTGGCTCTTATTGGTTTCATTTTTACAATTTCAAACTGTAAAAAAGATCCCTGTCTGGACCTAATAAAACTTGAGTCCCTGCGCCAGGAAATGGTTAGCTGGTATCCAGATACAACCCAAACAAGATTCATCATTGTTGACCGAAACGGAATCAGCCAGTCGATGACACTGAGTTTTTATTATTACCAGACTGAAAACTCGGTTGAAGATGATTGTGGCAACAAATACGGTAGTTATGACCTGACACTGAATTACCGGACATCGGTCTCACCTTTAAATTTCACCATAAATATCCGTGGATCAGGCAATCCGGCAGATGGGTTTTATATCTCCACAAATTATTACAAATATATCGGAAACTGGGTTTCACGAACTGCCGATTATGATCTGGAAACAGAACAAAGCAGAACCAGCAACGTAGAGATTAAACGCATCATGTATGACAACCTATACGGAGACGCGCTCGAAGTTGTTTTTAAAAACACCATGTACCCGACTGATATCGAGAAAATCTACTTTGCGCAGCACTACGGATTGATCAGTTTTACTGATAAACAAGGGAATACATTTGTAAGTACTTCAACCATTTCACGAAAAGAAAAGGAATAAATTGCATGGACTCATCAAAATGTAACGCGATAATTCTGGCTGCCGGCCAATCACAACGCTTTGGCAAACCAAAATTTTCGTTGCCATTCGATGCAGAAAAAACATTTCTCGAAAAGATTATTAATGAATATGTTTCCGTTGGTTGCAACAAAATAGTTGTTGTAATCAATCCGGAAAGCAAACCGTATTTTCAAAAAGCATTTTGGATGCAAAGCGATCATTTTGAAATTGTCATCAACCCTAATCCTGAAATTGGACGATTCTCCTCTGTCAAAACAGGTTTGGCAGCCTTAGCCGAACCGCAACCAACATTCATTCAGAATGTGGATAATCCGTTTGTAACCGATGAACTACTTCAGCTGCTGTTGGGTTCATTGAAAAAACATGATGGTGTTTGTCCGGCTTTCCAGAAAAAAGGAGGTCATCCGCTTTTAATCTCAGCAAGTTTGGTAACAAACCTCAAATCAGCTGAATATGGTCTTGATTTTAAGCAATATCTAAAGGAATTCGATATCCAGAAACCGGAAGTCACGGATTCTAAAGTACTCGCTAATATCAATGCTGCCGAGGAATATAAAAAATGGTTTAATACTATTTAGTTTCTGTCCATAAATTCGGGAGTTTGTTTCAGAATGTTCGAGTTCGAGGTTTCGATGAGCTGAAAATCAGGAGTGTACTGAGGTACATGACTGATTTGAAGATCGAGAATAACGAAGAAATCGGACATTATGAACAAACTCTTTAGTTGGT
>CAJBPB010000070.1 GCA_903957365.1 uncultured Bacteroidota bacterium | reverse complement strand
ACTGTATATAATGGTCGTATGTATAAATCCGTTAATGCAGGAGCCAGTTGGTATGAAACAGCTCCAACCGGCACATTTGAAGATAAAATCTGGACCTCAACTGCCTTGTCATCTGATGGACTATCTATGCTCACAGGTATATCTGGTGAAAGAATTTATCGTTCAACACCGACCACTCCGCGAGTTATTTTTGCCAATATTACCAGTTCGTCTGCTTCGGCTACCGGTAATATCACTGCCACCAACGGCGCTAATGGCATTAGCCGCGGGGCCATCATCTATCCTTATACCAATACCGATAAGGTGATCGACGGTACAGATGTTACCAACGTGAGCAATGGCGGCAATTTCGGAGTCGGAACCTATCCTGTTTCCTTTACCGTACTCACCCCCAACACCCGTTACAATGCACGGGCACATGCCACCAACACGTACGGAACAGGATACAGCGACCGGGGCGATTTCCGGACATTTGCCAATGTGCCGGCAGCGCCAACCGTAAACAACCCGACAGCTACAACGCTTGATGTAACGGTGAATGTTAACAGCAACCCTGTAACGACGGAGTTCTGCATCTATGAAACAAGTACCGGCAAATTTATACAGGCCGGCGGCACTCTTGATGCAAGTGCAGTATGGCAGACAGCTGCAACCTGGGGAGTCAAAACCGTTACAGGTCTTACCTCCGGTGTAACCTATACCTTCAAGGTAAAGGCCCGCAATAGCGATAATGTAGAAACCGCCTACAGTGAGACAGCTTCAGGCACACCGGTGGCCATACCAACCGTTACCACACAGGCTGTAACAGCAATGACCAGATCAGCTGCCACCGGTAATGGAAATATTACCAGCCTGGGTTATCCTTTGCCAACCGCTTATGGTGTTTGCTGGGGTGCTTCCGCCGATCCGGATATTACTTTATCAACAAAAACCAACGAAGGTGCAGCCAGCGCTACCGGGGCATTTACCTCCTCCATCACAGGGCTTGCCCAGGGAACAACCTATCATCTGCGTGCTTATGCAACCAATACAACGGGTACAGGTTACGGTAGCGACGTAACTTTTACAACCGGTAAACTCATTTTTGTTGACCTTTCCAAAACATCAGGCGCCAACAATGGCACAAGCTGGGCTGATGCTTACACTTCATTCCAGTCAGCGCTTGAAGCAGCTTTACCCAACGATGAAATCTGGGTCGCCAAAGGCATCTATAAACCATCGAAAGATGAAACCGGAAATGCAACACCGACAGATATGCGTACTGTTTGCTTCAAAATGAAAAACAAAGTGGCCATTTATGGCGGCTTTGCCGGAACTGAAACGGCCATAACCCAAAGAACCGGTTATGACACAGGCGAAGCAAACGAAACAATACTGAGTGGCGATATGTTAGGCAATGATGCAGTAACTGGGTCAGGGGTCAATTTTGACATCACCAATACTTCAGACAATTGCGACCATGTAATTTATAATAAATTTACCTTTGTGGCGCCTTTAACAGATGCAATTCTTGATGGATTTACCGTAAGTGGCGGCAATAGCGGCGGATTCGGAGGAGGCATGAATAACAACTTTGCTTCCCCTGTTGTGCAAAACTGTACTTTTAGGCATAACCGTGCCAGTGCCAGCGGAGCCGGTATTTATAATAACAATCCCTCTTCACCTGTGTTTGTAAATTGCAAGATTGTTTACAATGTTGCTGCAGGTGCACCGGGAGCGGGGATCAATAACTCGGCAGGTACTTCTGTGGTACTGACAAACTGTGTTATCTCGGCCAATTCGCTCAATGGACCTCCGGGCGGTGGAATATGGAACAATGGTTCAACCACAACATTAAACAACTCGATCATCTGGGGAAATTATGCAACTTCTGCAAATGAAATTTTCGGAACAGTGACCATGAACAATTGTTGCTATGCAAACGGTCCGGGTGATGTCGGAGACCCGCCTGTTACAACCGCCTGTATTAGCCTTAATCCAGAATACGTGAATGCCGGAACAGGCGATTTCCGCATCGTGGGGATTTCTCCCTGCGCCGATGCTGGCGATAATACCAAAAACAGCCTGACAACCGATATCCGGGGAACAGGTTTTGGCCGGAAATTGCTAAAAACCGATGCAACCCAGGCTGGCCCGATTGATATGGGCGCTTACGAATATAAAAATGGCTTTGATCCAGCCGCACATACCGCCTCACTAACCACGACAGCCATCACCGGCATAACCGTTAATTCGGCAAATTCCGGTGGCGAAACCATTGATGATATGGGCGAAACCATTTCTGCTAAAGGCGTGGTTTGGGATATTGCAACGGAACCAACAACTGCCTTATCAACAAAGACAAGTGAAACAGTAACAAGCGGCAGCGAAGATGATGGTTTTACAAGCGCAATCACTGGTTTAAATCTCAATACCAAATATTATGTGAGGGCTTATGCCATCAATTCGCTCGGCACAGGCTATGGCGATGAAAAGAATTTCTGGACCTTGGCCAACGTACCGGGAAAACCTACTGTTAACGCTCCACAGCTTACTTCACTCAACGTGGCCATCAATGCCAACAGCAATCCGGCAATCACAAAGTTTGCCATCCTGGAAACATGCGGGAATAAATATGTTCAGGCCAACGGAACACTCGGAAATGATTCGGTGTGGCAGACAGAAGCACTTTGGGAAGTAAATGCTTCAAACACTGCCAAAACCATAACCGGTTTAAGCGAAAACACCAAATACGTTTTTAAGGTAAAAGCAAAAAATGGCAGCAATGCCGAAACGCTTTTCAGCAGCAGCGACTCGCTGTATACCCTGGCCAAGGTTCCGGCCACACCAACGATAAACGCTGCCACAACCACTACCCTTAACGTCGCGGTCAACGCTAACGCCAACCCAGCTATCACCCAATATGCCATACAGGAGAGCATCGGAAGCAAATATGTACAAAGCGACGGTTCGCTGGGCGACAACGCGGTGTGGAAAACGGAAACGCTATGGGAAGTAAATGCCACCAACACTGCAAAAACGGTTACCGGATTAAGCGTAAATACCCAAAACACTTTCAAGGTAAAGGCAAGAAACGGCAATGATGTAGAAACGGCTTTCAGCGGGACAGCCTCACTGTATACTCTGGCCAACGTGCCTTCTGCTCCAACGGTAAATAACCCAACAGCAACATCTCTGGATGTGGCAGTGAATGTGAACGGTAACCCTGAAGCCACAGAGTTTGCTATCCAGGATTCGGTGAATAACCTATACGTGAAGGCCGACGGAACGCGCGGAGCAACAGCAGTATGGCAAACTGCAACAAGCTGGGGCACTACAACAGTCACATCACTGTCGACAGGCGTAACCTACTATTTCCGTGTTAAAGCAAAGAATGGAGTTGATGTGGAAACAGATTTCAGCTATACAACAGCACAGAACACCTGTTCCAACCCTACAAATGGCGGTGAAATAGATGGTGAACAGACCATTTGTTACAATACCGAAGCAGCCGGACTGGGAAGTATTTCAGAAGCATCAAACTACGGCGGCACGCTTGAATACCAATGGCAAAGCAGCACACAAAGTTCCGGCGCAGGCTTTACAGAAATCATTGGCACTGCAACCAACACTTACTCACCCGGAGCATTGACACAGACAAGCTGGTTCCGTCGACTGGCGCGCGTAAGCTGTAAAGACAACTGGACAGGTGCAGCCGAATCGAATGTAATCAAGGTCACGATAGATCCGGCAACGGTATCAGGCAGCATCAGCGGCAACGACAGCACGATCGTACACACAGGCACAGGCAATCTGACACTTTCAGGCCAGACCGGTGAAGTGCTGCAGTGGGAGAAGAAACTGAACGCAGGCAGCTGGGAAATCATACCAGGGACAGCCTTAACAACTTATAGTGAAACACCGGTAACAGTAGGAGCCTGGTCATACAGAGCTTTGGTACAGAGCGGAGTCTGTTCATCAACCTATACGACTGACTATATGGTAGAAGTGATACCCGATGTACCGGAACATTTCACACTCAGCACACCTGGCACTGCCACAGCAGGATATGCCAGCGGAAACTTTGTGATCGCATTGTTTGACCAATATGAGAATCCGACCTATTGCCGTGCCAATACTACATTTAATCTGACGACGAATTCCACAAGCGGCAGCAATACATTTTATCCGGCCAGTCCGAAGTTGATGGGAGTCAATACGTACACCTCCACCTTCACCTATACCGAAAACAGGCTTGGAACCTTTACCATCACAGCCTTAGGAGCCAGCGGTTCACCAGGACTGACAGGAGAAACACGAAGTGCCGATATCACGATACAGATACTTCCATGGCAGAAAGTCCTTATCGGAGCCTCGAATGGCATCACAGAATTCTTCCCTGAAATCAATGCAGGAACCTTTAAGCAGACAGCCCAGGGAGTATCAGCACCTAAAAGCGATGTGATGAACTTTGAATATCAGCCATTGTGCGGCAACGGAACCATTATTGCCCGACTGGATGATGTTGCCAGCGGAGGCTGGGCAGGCGTGATGATGCGCGAAAACAATGCGACGGGAGCCAAGACAGTGTTGTTTAAAACAAAACTTTACAATCCGAATGTGTGGATCGGTGTCCGAAGTACAACAAACGGCAATATCTCAAATACAAATCAGATGGTGCCCTCCATCCACTGGATGAAGATCCAGCGTACAGGCAGTAATACTTTCAAAATATTCACTTCGTATGATGGCATTACCTGGGTCAGGCGGCAAACATCTACAGTATCAATGGCAAATTGCATCAATGCCGGCTTCTTTACTGAGAATATCGTGACTGGAAGGACAACAACCGCTTGGTTCGACCATGCGGAAGTAGTTGGATATCTGAAAGCAGGTGAGGATGAAATAAGTGAGATCAGAACAGATGAAGCATTTGAAATTGAATTCTATCCAAATCCGGCCAACGACCAGATCACGATCATGGCACCTGAAAACAGCAGAACCATCAGAGTGACGCTGATCAATGCCAGCGGATCAGTTGTCGAAACGGATGAATTCAACACATTGGATGCCATTTACAATCTGCAACACATCAAACCGGGCGTTTATCTGCTTCGCTTCGAAAGAGATGGAATGATTGTCAACAAACGATTGGTTGTGTTGTAAGTTGTCATTTTTTCATAACCCAATCCCCGGAGCGAGCTCTCCGGGGATTTTTTCATTCATTCTTATCAAATTAAATTAATAACTGGGGTAATGATTGAAATACCGGAAAATGCAAGAACGAATTCCTGATTAACAATTGAAAAAAAATATGGTACAATAATACCTGGCCTTAGACATATTCTGGTGTTATATATTAAAAAAAAACTGATTCAATGAAATACTTTGAACTTAAGAAAATACTCGAAAGATATACTCACTTCAGCTGTGAGGTACAGCGTGAGCAGGTTATCAAAGCGATGAGAGTTGCCTGTGAACGACAGGAGGTAGAAACGAAGGCTAAATTAATTCCAGCCCATAAGCCATACTACGAACAGAATAATATAAAGACTGTATGACAGTTTGTTTATCAACAGCCTAACAAATAATTACTTTCCAAAAAATCACTCTTGGCAAGCGCAGAGTGGAAGATGCAGGATGTAATATATACAAAAAAAGAGATAAATATGAAAGACTTTTATTATCACTTCCGATGCATTTATTCCCTTTCATCCAGCTTAAAAGAAAAGCGTGCAGCAAATCAATCGGATGAATAATAAATACTCAGGTTTTTACAGAAAACCACTACTTTGCTGAGATTTACGATGTTTTGAAAGAGAGCGCTGGCGCTTGGCCTGGTCAAGGGTTTTATTCACATCATAATTGATTTTAATGGAGTTCATGAGACCGCTGCGCTCAGTTATTCACATCATAATTGATTTTAATGGAGTTCATGAGACCGCTGCGCTCAGTTATTCACATCATAATTGATTTTAATGGAGTTCATGAGACCGCTGCGCTCAGTTATTCACATCATAATTGATTTTAATGGAGT
>CAJBPB010000069.1 GCA_903957365.1 uncultured Bacteroidota bacterium | reverse complement strand
GATGATGCCATTGCCAATGGTGTCGAACTGAAACTCATTTTCCCCGAGAAAAGGCAATTCATCATTGCGGAGATGGGAAAGCTCTTCATCACTTCTGTTTTGCTGATACTTATTGTGCTTATTTTGTTTTGGCGGACCGTTCAGTCATTGTTGAACGAAAAAAAAATATCGGAGCATACGACCGACTTTTTAAATAATATGACCCACGAATTTAAAACGCCTTTAACAAACATTGCCCTGGCTGGAAAAATGATACTAAAGGATGCTGCTATCAGGGAAGAAGATAAAATAAAACATTACTCAGGCATCATACTCGAAGAGAATGAGAAACTTAGGCTCCAGGTTGAACAGGTTTTAAGCATGACCGCACTTGAAAGAGGTGAAATACCGGTAATAAAATCGGAGCTGGATTTTCATCAGCTCATACATGATTCTTTAAAATATATAAGCATTCAGATCGAGAACAAACAGGGAAATATTCAGTTAAACCTGGGTGCTGACAGGTTTGTGGTGATGGGTGACCGGACTCATCTTACAAATGCCTTGTGCAACCTGATTGATAATGCTGTCAAATATGCCAGAGAGAAACCTGCATTATCCATTCAGACATTGAACAGTGGTCAGAATTTAATTATCATTGTTTCGGATGAAGGAATTGGAATAGAAAAGGAATATCATAAGAAAGTGTTCGATAAATTTTTCAGGGTTCCGACCGGCGATGTGCATGATGTGAAGGGATTCGGTTTAGGATTGTCCTACATCAAAAAAATTATTGAATTGCACGAAGGCAGTATTGCGCTTCAGAGCGAAAAAGGAAAGGGATCCACTTTCACAATAACAATCCCCAATGTTTAAAGAAAAATACAAAATACTGCTGGCCGAGGATGATCTTAATCTGGGTGTCCTTCTGGTCGATTACCTTGAGACAGAAGGTTTTGATGTAAAACTCTGCAAAGACGGGGCGCTGGCATTGAAAGCCTTTCAGGGTAACCGGTTTGATCTGTGCCTGCTGGATGTCATGATGCCTCATCTGGACGGTTTCTCTCTGGCAAAAGAGTTTAGGAAAACAGACGAAAATGTACCTGTCATTTTTATTACGGCAAAGTCGTTAAAAGAGGATAAGTTAAAAGGCTATGGTTTGGGTGCGGATGATTATATAACCAAGCCGTTTGATGAGGAGGAATTGCTTTGGAAGATAAAAGCGGTTATCCGCCGGATGCCCGGTAACAAAAGTGAAAACAAGACGGATATGATCTCCATCGGGAAATATGTATTTGATTATACCAATCAATCATTGATTTTTGGAGGCAAAATAAAACGAATTACCGGAAAGGAAAGTGAAATTTTAAACTATTTATCTGCTCATCGTAATATTTTGATTAAACGGGAAGACCTTTTAAAAGAACTGTGGGGAGAGAACGATTACTTCTTTGGCAGAAGTCTGGATGTGTTTATCACTAAAATTCGCAAATACCTGAACGAAGACCCGGATTTAAGTATTGAGAATGTTTTTGGAGTCGGTTTTATTTTTAATGTACCTGCCAGACAGGTGTTTCCGGAGGTAAATTAATCAGAACCAGAAAAACATCGGGTACTAATCCGAAAAGAGCTGTTCAGGCTATAATTTCCTTTATGCCAATATCTTATCACTTCGGAACGGAATAATGTTAAAATAAAACACAAGCCAATACAACAATGTCAGGAAAGGAAAAGGTTTACGTTTTACCGGGAATTTTATTAGGTCTGTCAATCCCTGTCGATTCCAATATCATCCATCGAAACCGGATCTTCCACTGGCTCAAGGTGGGTAAAAACCGTTACGGGTGAGTCAAAAAGTCCCCGTATCGTTCTTTCAATCGTTTCAACCATATCATGGCCTTCCTGAATGGTCAGCTGCCCGGGCAAAAGTATGTGCAGTGCAATGAATTTGCGCCGCCCTGCTTGTCTGGTCATCAGTGAATGATAAGTAAGATTCTGACTTTTATATTGTTCCAGAGCCTCAATTATTTTGATTTGTTCAGGCTCAGGTATAGATGAATCGAGCAAGCCCAATGCGGAAGTCCGCATCAGCTGGTAACCGGTCCATATAATATTCAAACCAACACCGATTGCGACAACAGCATCAAGCACAAGCCAGCCGGTGAGTTTTACAATGCCAATACCAATAAGAACGCCAACCGAAGTATAGACATCCGTCATTAAATGTTTCCCATCGGCTTCAAGGGTGATGGAATTGTTTTTGCGTCCGTTTCTGATCAGAATCAGTCCGACCACCAGGTTAATTACTGAAGCGCCAACGGAAACAAGCAGTCCGATACCCACATTTTCGAGAGGCTGCGGATGTATTAGTCGTGGAATAGCCGACCAGATAATACTGAATGCAGCGAGTAAAATCAATCCACCTTCGATAGCACTTGAAAAATACTCAGCTTTACTATGACCATAGGCATGTTGCTCATCAGCAGGTTTCTCGGCCAGTGAAATCATAAATAGTGCGACGATGGCGGCAACAAGATTAACGCCCGACTCAAGGGCATCAGAAAACAATCCGACAGAACCGGTAAGGAAATAGGCCAGAAGTTTCAGCGCGATTGTGGCAACTGCAGCTGCAATGGCCAGATAAATAAATTTTTTCAGCGATGATTTCTTCATATCTGCCGTAATTATTAAAAGTGTGCTTCAAATGTATGATTTTTTTTGTTCAACTGTTCTTTGGGAATAATACAATGAAACAAGGTCTCAGGTTTGCTATTGCTGCATATAAACCTATTTCAGGACAAGACATTTTATGATATTATTCTTTTAGAATGTAAAAAACACATTGCTTTTTATTTAATTTTACTACTTTCGTATTTCTAATATCCCAATCCTGGGGTCTAATTGGTTGGTTGTTAAAAAAGCGCTCTTTTGTTGTTTTTTGAGCGCTTTTTTCTTTTCCCTTTACCGTAAAATCTGTGACTTGATTATAATAATTGACATGAGAAGAGTAGGTAAAAAGAAAAGAGGCTGTCTTTTATAGACAGCCTCTGTTTCAAAAATTCAATAATAAACTGTGTATGCTTAGAGGACAAATATATAACCAACTGAAACACGGTAGAAATTACTACCCTCATAGCTGTCCGAAAATAATCTGGTGCCAACTGTAAAGGTATTTCCTTTGTTTAGCCGTTTGAACAGGGTAAGGCCAATTTCCTGGGTAACTCCATCAAAATCATCTGTTTTGGTGATGTTATTATCAAAAGTCTTTTCTGATCCTTTCTCATATCTTACCTTAAGAGATGACTCTAAATACCATGATTCAGTTAATTTGAAATTGATGGCAGTGTTAACGCCAATAAAACCTTCCGAATACGATGTGTATTCTGCAATGTCGCCATCCTCCAGATCTAAATACTTGTACCCATCATAACTGGCGCCGGCATGACCGACATATAATCCGACATTAACACCAATTTCCGGAATAATCTGTTCGCGAAATAGCCAATAGTTCAGGACTACTTCATAATATTTTGAGGTTGCTTTATCGCTGCTCAGACCCAGTGCTTTTTCGTCGTAACTGTCAGCAAAAATTATTCCGGACAAATCGATTTTTCCTTTATAGGTATAACCCACTTCAGCGCCAATGCTATTGTATTCTTTCCCGGAACCTGATGTTTCAGCCAAAGCATTTATGCCTATTCCGCTTTTGCCTTTTTCAAGATATCGCGAGAATTGTGCATTTGCACTAAACACAAAACTGATTGCAAAAATAAACAGTGTAATTTTTTTCATCTTTTTTTGGTTTTTGAGTTAATAATTAGGTTTATTAATGATTTTACAGAAGATGGTTTAAGGAATATAACCTCGATATTTTCAGGTTATGATCATTATTTTCATCCGGACAACACCCCCTTATCAAGTGATAATCACTTTAACAGCAAAATTATAGTATTATCAAAAAATTACGTGTAGTCCAAATCTGATATTCTTGTAGTCTAAATCCTACAAAAGGAAATTAGTTTTAAATTTGATGGGATTTTAAATTTAAAACAGCACAAACAATCTGAGAAATCGTCTTGTATCTGTATCGAAGCATGCTGTTTTGTTCGAACCTTTAAAAGTGAGAATTGTTGACATATACTGATTACAACAAAGGATGTAGCTGGTATTATGACTGTTTGATGTTCAATAAATAATTCATTATAAAAAATACATATCACATGATAATCCAATCATTTCGTCGTATTATATTTACATTAATAAGCAAAATAATATTAGTTAATTATTTGATTGAATGAATATTAAGAATTATTGTATTTTATGATATTATTCTTTTAGAATGCAAAAAACACATTGCTTTTTATTTAATTTTACTACTTTCGTATTTCTAATACCCCAATCCTGGGGTCTAATTGGTTGGTTGTTAAAAAAGCGCTCTTTTGTTGTTTTTTGAGCGCTTTTTTCTTTTCCCTTCACCGTAAAATCTGTGACTTGATTATAATAATTGGCATGAGAAGAATAGGTAAAAAGAAAAGAGGCTGTCTTTTATAGACAGCCTCTGTTTCAAAAATTCAATAATAAACTTTGTATTCTTAGAGGACAAATATGTAACCAACAAAAACATGGTAGAAATTACTGCCTTCATAGCTATCTGAAAATAATCTGGTACCGGCTGTAAAGGTATTTCCTTTGTTCAGGCGTTTGAACAAGGTAAGACCAATTTCCTGTGTAACTCCATTAAAATCATTTGTTACGGTGACGTTATTATCAAAAGTCTTATCTGATCCCATCTCATATCTTACCTTGAGCGATGGCTCTAAATACCATGATTCGGTTAGTTTGAAATTGATAGAAGTCGTAATACCAAGAAAACCTTCTGAAAACGATTTGTACTCAGCGATGTCATTATGTTCCATGTCTAAATACTTATACCCGTCATAACTGGCACCGGCATAACCAGCATAAAGTCCGAAATTAACACCGATTTCCGGAATAATCTGTTCACGAAATAACCAGTAGCTTACGATTACTTCATAATATTTTGAAGTTGCCTTGTCACTGCTCAGGCCAAGTGCTTTTTCGTCATAACCATCGGCAACAATCATTCCAAACAAATCGAATTTTCCTTTATACGTATAACCTGCTTCAGCACCAATGCCGTTGAATTCCTTGCCGGAACCTGATGTTTCAGCCATAGCATTTATGCCAATACCGCTTTTGCCTTTTTCAAGATAACGCGAGAATTGTGCGTTAGCACTTAATACAAAACTGATCGCAAAAATAAACAGTGTAATTTTTTTCATTTTTTTCGTTTTTGTGAATGAGTTAATAATCAGATTTATTTAAGAAGTGATTTTATAGGAGAAGGTTTAATGCATAAAACATACATTTTTTTTAAACTCTTATGGTCAGTTTCATCCTTAATGTCTTCTCTTATCATGCGGTAATCACTTTAATTGCAAAAATATAAGTTTGTCCAAAAAAATTCTGTAGTCCAAATCTGATATTGTTGTAGTCTAAATCCTACAAAAGGAAATCAGTTTTAAATAAAATTGGATTAAAAATGTAAAACAACTCATACGACTTAAGAAATCGTCATGCATCAGCATAAGATTCGCATTCCAATGCATTTCTCCACTAGTTTTCTTACTCCATAAATTCGTTTTATTATGAGGACTTAATTCTTCAAAAAACTACTCAAAAATAAAATCTGGACAGTTTCTTAACAATTAGATAATAATTTGGTGATATTCAATTCATTGTCCAATATTACATTTGCCCAACTTTTAAATGAAAGCAATTACAAAAATAATTCTTTTTATGGGAAAATGCTATTCACAGTTAGAAAGCGGGATAAGTCATTTTGTGAACCGAATTTCAATGAAAAAATATGTATCAGATATTTTTTCAAAACTACTACTTACGCTGTTTACTTGCTTTTATCCAGCTATGAAACACTAATAAAATTGGATGAATAAAACAAAACGCCGTGTTGATATACTCGTGATTTCTGATGTACATCTTGGGACTTATGGTTGTCACGCAAAGGAGTTGCTGCATTATCTGAAAACCATCAAACCAGGTATAGTAATATTGAATGGGGATATCATCGATATTTGGCAGTTCAGCAAGTCATACTGGCCAGGGAGTCATATGAAAGTAGTCAAGCACCTTATTAAATGGATAGGAAAAGGCGTAAAAACGTATTATATCACAGGCAACCATGATGAAATGCTGCGCCGTTTTGAGGGATTGAAAATGGGCTCTCTTAGTATTGTAAACAAGTTGGTGCTCGATCTTCCGGACAACAAAAAAGCCTGGTTCTTTCATGGAGATGTTTTTGATATTACGATGCAACATTCACGGTGGCTTGCAAAATTAGGTGCTGTAGGTTATGATACATTGATTTTGCTGAACCGGTTTTGCAATTTCGTTTCAGAAAAGATACTGAAGAAAGGTAAGATCTCTCTGTCAAAAAGAATCAAGGAAAGTGTAAAGACTGCTGTGGCATTTATTAATAATTTTGAACAAACCAGCGCCGAAATCGGGATCAGCAATAAATACGATTATGTTGTCTGCGGACATATTCATCATCCGGAAATACGGACCATACAAACTTCTGAAGGTAGCATTACCTATTTGAACTCAGGTGACTGGGTCGAAAACCTTTCATCACTCGAATTCACTGATGGGAAGTGGTCTGTTTACCGGTTTAGTCTGGCTGATTCAGTCGAAATGATCATGGAAGCGGAGGTAGAGGATGAAATGAAAGATAAACAGATATTCGACAATATGCTTCTTGAATTTAATATCATGCGGCATTGAAAATCTTATATGCCATTCAGGGTACCGGCAACGGTCATCTGAGCCGGGCACGGGATATTATTCCTGTTCTGCAAAAAAATCACCATATCGATATTTTAATCAGTGGTTCTCAGGCTGATGTCGAACTGCCGTTTCCTGTAAAATATAAATTTAAAGGACTTGGATTTGTCTTTGGCCGAAAAGGTGGAATTGATCTTGTTGAAACGTACAGGAAAAATCGCATCAATGTATTGCTTTCCGAGATCAACAGTCTTCCGGTTCATGAATACGATCTGGTTATCAATGATTTTGAACCTGTTTCAGCCTGGGCATGTTATCTGAGTGATACAACTTGCATTTCGATCAGTCATCAGGCAGCTGTGATGCATAAAAAATCACCGAAACCGAAAAAGTCAGATATAATCGGTGAAGCAGTGTTAAAAAACTACGCGCCCGTTAAAGCAAAATATGGTTTTCACTTCAAAGCCTACAGTGAAAACATCTACACCCCGGTTATCCGTGCCCAGATTCGCGAACAAAGCATTGAGAATAAGGGGCATTATACCGTTTACCTTCCTGCTTACGATGATGAACGGATTGTGAAAGTGCTGGATGCCTGCGGTGATAACAGATGGGAAGTATTCTCAAAACACAATAAGATACCTGTTACTACAAAAAACATCAGCATTCAACCCATTAACAATGCAGCATTTATAAAGAGCCTGGCCTCTTCAGCAGGTGTCATTTGCGGAGCTGGTTTCGAAACGCCTGCTGAGGCACTGTTTATGCGTAAGAAACTCATGGTTATTCCTATGAAAGGTCAGTACGAACAGCAATGTAATGCAGCTGCTCTGGAAGAAATGGGCATCCCCATATTAAAGAGCCTTAAACCAAAGAATATTGAAAAAATTATTCAATGGACTCAAACTGGCGCGATTTTGCAGATGGATTATCCCGACAATACGGATGCAATTATCAATCAAATCATATCTGCCCATTTAGGAAATGAGCAAAATGTGCCAGCATTGATTGAGAAGAATTATTCAGTCAAAAAATTCAGAAAATTATTACTCAGAAAAATTATTTCCAGATATTAAATTTGATGCATGAATTTCTCTAGAGATGATTTTGGGCCTGATTTTGTGTGGGGTGTTTCATCGGCTGCTTATCAGATCGAAGGCGCCTGGAATATTGATGGCAAAGGAAAATCAATCTGGGATGTCTTTTCGAACACCCGGGGAAAAATTTCCAAAAATCAAAACGGAAATATTGCCTGTGATTTTTACCGCCGATATCCGGAAGATTTATCTATTCTCAGTCAGTTAAGAATTCCAAATTACAGGATTTCACTTTCTTGGAGCCGGATAATGCCTTCCGGGACAAACACCATAAACCAGGTTGGAGTAGATTATTATCATCGGTTGATAGATATGTGTCTGGATTTGGGCATTGAACCCTGGATCACACTCTATCACTGGGATTTACCTTATGACATCGAAAGGAAAGGCGGATGGACAAACAGAGATATTATCGGATGGTTTTCAGATTATACAGAATGCTGCATCAAACTTTTCGGAAATAAGGTCAGACACTGGATAATTTTGAATGAACCTCTGGTTTTTACAGGTGCAGGCTATTTTCTGGGAATACATGCGCCAGGTCGCAAGGGTCTGAATAGTTTTCTTGCAGCCATACATCACGCTGCGATGTGTCAGGCAGAAGGTGGAAGAGTAGTGCGTTCACTCCTGCCTGAGGCACTGATCGGAACAACATTTTCATGTTCACTGGTTGAGCAGCAAAAAAACAATATCCATGATTTGCTGGCTGCAAAAAGAGTGGATGCATTGCTGAACCGGATGTTTATTGAACCATTGGCTGGGTTGGGTTATCCGGTTACAGATCTGAAAATGTTAAGACGGTTAGAGCCCTTTATCAAAGAAGGTGATGAAGCAAAACTTGCTTTTGATATGGATTTTATTGGACTGCAGAATTATACCCGTGAAATTGTAACCAGATCGCGTATTACACCTTTCATCTGGGCAAGAGTGATTAAAGCTGAAAAGCGGAAAGTGATAATGACCGAAATGAAATGGGAAGTATATCCCGAAAGTATCTACCAAATGCTGAAACAGTTCAGTAAGTACACGAATTTTAAAAAGATAATCGTAACCGAAAGCGGAGCTGCCTTTCACGATGAAATTCAAAATGAACGTGTTTTTGATGAAAAACGAAGAAATTATATTGAACAATGTATCGGGCAGGTGTTGAGAGCAAAACGGGAAGGCGTTTCTGTAGAGGGTTATTTTATCTGGTGTTTTACCGATAATTTTGAATGGGCCGAAGGATTTAATCCAAGATTTGGTCTGGTGTACATTGATTTCGAATCGCAGCGACGAATCATCAAGGAATCAGGCTATTGGTACAGTCGGTTTCTGCAGAAATCAGAACAATTAGTGTAAATGTCTGATTCAATGTTGTTTGGATTATTAACCAACTTCGAGAAGTTGATTAAAATAAGCTTCTCAAAACGCCTTCAGATTATGATTCTTGATAGTTATCGACATCACTAAAGCAATTTTGTGTTTATCAAGACACATTGGGCTATGGTTTTACTGTTCTCACAACCTGATAGATATGGTGATTGTAGTTAACGGCATCACCAGTTACATAATGCCATGTTTGTGTATCTTTCCCTACATTTTCAATGGTTAATGTGGCTGTCGGGGTTGTAAAATCATTAATTACTGACGAAAAAGTAAGACGTTTTGAGTCGTTTTCCATATTCCAGGCATCAGGCATACGGTTGGCAAACGTCAGATT
>CAJBPB010000068.1 GCA_903957365.1 uncultured Bacteroidota bacterium | reverse complement strand
TATAAATAAACAAACTTAAAATCAATGTATTATGAATGAATCAACATTTACAAAAATGAAACAAATGAAGCTCTTTGGAATGCACGGTGCATTTAAAACAGCTGTCGAAACCGGGAAAACGGATCACTACACCATCGATCAGTTTGTATCCATGATTATTGATGCTGAATGGGATGAACGCCACAACAGGCGGACGGAGCGAATCATTAAAAATGCCAGGTTCCATTATCAGTCGAATATTGAAAGCATCAATTTTGATCAGTCACGCAATCTGGAACGCAACCTTGTTTTACGCCTGGCGGAATGCGAATTTGTTGAGCGAAACGAGAATATTCTGATTACCGGAAGCACTGGTGTTGGCAAAAGCTATCTGGCAACTGCGTTGGGATATCAGGCATGTATACAGGGATACCGGGTGAGTTACTTCAGTACATCAAAGCTGTTTTCCAGACTGAAAATGGCAAAAGCAGATGGCTCCTATCTGAAAGAACTTGTAAAAATCGAGAAGCAGGACGTTATCATACTCGATGATTTTGGGTTGCAGGCGCTCGATAGTCAAAACAGAATCACACTTCTGGAGATCATTGAAGACCGGCATAATCGAGGTTCTATTATTGTCACCTCACAGATACCTGTTCAGGGATGGTATGATATTATCGGAGAAAAAACCATTGCTGACGCGGTGTTGGACAGGCTGATATATCAGTCTCACCGGATTGAACTACATGGGGAATCAATGAGAAAGAAAAAAAGTATCATTATCCAATAATTTTTGTGCAATTTTGAGTATGAATTACGATATGAAAAAAAGTTATTAAGTGGAAAAGAAAGGTGGTCAATTTGAATCAGCAGAGGGTGGTCAATTTGAATCGGCAGAAGGTGGTCAATTTGAATCGGCAGAGGGTGGTCAGTTTAAAACGGCAGAGGGTGGTCAATTTGACCGAAGTTTGCACCTATAGTACAGATTATAGATCTTCAGGAAGGCTTGATGGCTTATTACCCTTTTAATGGAAATGCCAATGATGAAAGTGGACATGAAAACCATGGTGTTGAGTTTTTCGGTGGTGTGAGTTTTGCAGATGGGAAATTTGGACAGGCAGCGAAATTTGCCGGGTACGATAATCCGGGTCATATTAAGGTCAGCAATAGCCCAATCCTTCAATTTTTATCAGAAGCAAGTTTCGCAGCCTGGGTGCGTCTTGACGATAGTGTTGGCATGGATGGATGGGGGAATTATTCAATGAATGGAAATTATTCGATCATCGCAAAAGATCATGACCGTAATGGTTATTTTGAGTTAGTTAGCTATCGATATATCAATACATTAGAGACAGTGGCTGGTCATAATTATCTAACAATGGTAAAAGATTCACACGAGGTAAATGATTATTCCATTGCCGATTGGATTCATATAACGTATGTCTTTTCCGATTCTACAAGCAGTATATATATTAACGGGATGATAGATTCTACTTCTCATGCTGTAGCCAATTTTGCCAATTCGAATCAATGTGATTTATATTTTGGCAAATTCAGCGATTACTGGTATCCGTTTAATGGGGCGCTAGATGAGGTTAGAATCTACAACCGCGCCCTCACTGCCGAAGAAGTGGCTTGCCTGTACAATGGCGATTGCAATGCTCTGAATCTTTCTGCCAGGGTGACAGAGAATAACCTCTGCAGGGGTAGTAACACTTCCATACAGATAATGAATGCCCAGCCGTGGGTTAGCTATCAGTTGATTGAAAGTAATCTGGAATATGGCAGCTCACTCATTGGGAATAATGACATACTTACTTTTCCAATGAACGATCTCCTTGAAACAACATCATTTACCATCCTGGCAACTGATACAGCTACAGGCTGTTCGATAATACTTGATTCGATATTTGTAGTGAATGTAAATGATATTATTGCCAGGGCAGTTATTGAAATGCCATCTGATATTATTCCGGTTACGGTGGATGCAATCTCTCAGTCTCAGGGAGCGCAAACTTTTGAATGGTATCTCGATGGTGTCAAATTTAGTGAGGTTTCTGAATCACAATTTACTATTGATTCAACCGGAGTGCATGAACTCATTCTAAATGTGACAAGTGGGCCTCCTTCATATTGTATGGATGCAGATACAGTAGTATTTACCACACTTGAAAATATTGATGTGATTATTGAAATCCCATCTTCCTTTACACCAAACAAGGATGGTATAAACGATTATTTTGAAATTACAACTGAAAGAATCAGCAAATACGATGTTTGGATTAAAGATTCCTGGAGCAGTTTGATATATGAATTCGATAACTCAACTGGAAAATGGGACGGTTTAACCCAATCGGGCAATGAAGCCCTCGATGGACCCTATTATTATAATTTCGAAGGGCAGGATTATATTGGCCAGTCTCATAAAAAGAGTGGAGTTGTTTATTTGATCAGGGAGTTAATTGAACTTTCGCCTAATCCTGCTAAAGACAAATTGGATATTAAAATGAAAGGCCGGTTACCGGGCAAACGAACTTTGAGCATTATTTCAGTAAATGGTTCGTTGGCACAGGAACAAAATTTACCATACAGTGATGTATATCAGATTGATATAACAAATTTAAAGAGAGGTATCTATCAATTGGTTATTTCAAATGGCATTGATAGTCAGAGTATTTCATTCATTAAAGAATAATCACAAAATTAAGATATGAAAAAAAACTTCCTTATTCTGCTGCTGATATTCTTTTACATAATTATCTGCGTTAAAGCCCAGATAGATTATATGCAAAATAGTGTTTTTGCTATGGACCTGAATGTTCCGCAAGGTATCTGTTTCGATACAGCAGCGAATTTATTTGTTGCAAACCATTCATCAGACATTTATTTGTCAGAAGTCTTAAATCAGGACAGTATCGATCAGCATGCAAACAAGATTTTCGAATTCTCAAATGTTTACGAATTTCCGGGACCTGCAGGTCCCATCAACGGTCCAACCGGCGTTTGCAATGGTTCAACAAACATTGCATACTCTGTTTCAGAAATTCAGGATGCGACAGGATATGTTTGGAATCTTCCTGCAGGCGTTGTTCTGACCTCCGGCGCCAATACAGCTTCCATAATCGTTGATTTTACACCAACAGCTGTTTCAGGTACCATATCCGTCTATGGCACAAATAATGATGGAAATGGCGAACCTTCCAATCTATCAGTTACCATGCGCGCTCTGCCCGCTGATATTGGAGATCTATACAACAATATCACAAATTTGAATGATAGTCTGATTGCATATTATCCTTTTGATGGAGATGCAACAGATATCAGCGGAAATAACAATCATGGAACATTGTATGGTCCTACACCTACAACTGACAGATTCGGAAATCCTGATGCTGCTCTTAATTTTGAAGGACTTAATAACCCACAATACATTCAGGTACCCAACAGCCAATCTTTACAATTTGTTGATCGGGCAAGTGTGAGCTACTGGTTCAGACTGAATCATTTTTTTGGCATGGATGGTTGGGGCCAAACCTCTGATTATGGAGTACATGCAATTTTTGCAAAGGATTTTGATGCCTGTTGTTTTTATAACCTGATTCTGACCGATCCAAGTCGATTATTGTATGCATTAAGCAGATCAAATGGGTATCCTGGAGATAACGAATTAATGTATGATACTATTCCTGACGCTGATACAGCCCAATGGATTCACATGGCATTTGTTTATACACCTACTTTAGTAAGTATGTATGTTAATGGTGTACTTATTGATACAGTAAGTGGTATAACTACCTTTGCCAATAGCAATGATAAGGACCTTTACTTCGGCCGATTGAGTTACAATTGGTATCCGCTTGATGGAAAACTGGATGATTTCCGGTTTTACAATCGCTCACTTTCTGCTCAGGAAGTTGTCTGCATCTACAATGGCGATTGTGGCGGATACTCACTTTCAGCCGTACTGCAAAATAATAAGTTGTGCGATGGTGGTAATACTAAATTTGAAATTCATAATGCCCAGTCAGGCATTCTTTATCAACTCTACCGTGACAATCAAATCTATTTGGATCCACTTGTCGGAAATAATGACACGCTTGAATTCTCTATTAATAATCTTCATGAATCATTTGATTTTACAATTCTGGCTACCGATACCCTTACAGGCTGCTCTATTATGCTCGATTCAACCTTCACAGTTCAGATAATAAAACCAGACGCGATTGCATCCGCTACCCTATCTTCCGAAACCGTCCCTTCAATTGTGAATCTCACTTCGTTATCAACTAATGCCGAATCCTTTGAGTGGTTTCAGGACGGAATTTCATTTTCCAATCTCGAGCAGGCACAAGTGGTTCTTGAAAATCCCGGTGAATATACTTTTGTGCTGCTTGCTGTAAGCGGACCACCTTTATTCTGTGTTGATTATGATACAGTAAAGGTAATTGTAACTGATCCGATTGTAATTAATCTGTTAATTCCCTCATCATTCACGCCAAATGGTGACAATATCAACGATAATTTCACTGTCCTCACTGAAGGAATCACCTCTTATGATATCTGGATAAAAGATGCATGGGGTATCCTGATGACCACATTTGACCAGTTAAGTGGACAGTGGAATGGGTTAACAACCACAGGCCGGGAAGCTCCTTCTGGCCCGTATTATTATCACCTTAATGCAGTTGATTACACAAACAAATCATTTGATCAGGATGGAACAGTTTATCTGATTCGCGATCTGATTGAGTTGGCGCCTAATCCCGTAAAACAAATTGTAAATATTTCAATGAAAGGCCGGTTATCCGGAAATAGGATATTCCGGATTATTTCAGTTCAGGGTGATATTTTATTAGAGAGAACCTCTTCTGATGAAATCGTTGAAATGGATGTATCTCAATTGAAATCAGGCATTTATTTTATGCAAATCAACAATAATCAGGATATTTTAAATCTTAAATTTATTAAAGAATAGAAATATGAAGAATCAAATTCAATTAAAAGGTCTGCTATTCGGACTAATTCTATTACTATCATTTTCAGTAAACGCGCAGGAAAAGTTCATCCGGCTGGCTGACAATGATTATAGTCATTATCAGTATATGTCAGCAATAGCTAATTACAAAAAAGGTCTTACACAACTAAATGGGAATGATGTTGAACGTGACAGAGTCATGAATAGACTTGCTGAAATGTATGGAAAAACTGATGACTGGAAAATGGCATTATCTTATTATAAGCGATTGGATAAAAGTGGTTATTGTAACAAGGATCTGGAATGCAGGTTAAACTATGCAGTTGCATTGCAATATATGGGTGAGGACAGTTTGTCATTATTGGAATACAATCATTATTTAGACAAAGTACCAGGTGATAGTGTTGCGCTAAAAATGAAAAACGATTTAATTAACTTGAAAATAAACGTATATGCTGAAAAATATTCTGTTGTGAATACCAAAGAAATTAACAGTAATAACGATGATTTTGGCCTGATTTACGCTAACCGCAAGGAAGATGAAGTTCTTTTTACATCAAATCGGAAAGGAACAACCGGTAAAGATATCGATCAGTGGACATCTTCAGGTTTTTCGGATTTATTTAAAGCCGGGTTTTCGAAAGATGGCAAATTTTCTACACCAATCTTAGCTGATGGAAATGAAATCGTCAATACGCGTGCGAATGAAGGTGTTCCATTTTTAAGTAACAATTATTCAACACTTTATTATACTCGTTGTGAACGAAAACCAGAAACGAAAAACGAAAACATGGGGTGTGTGATTATGAAAGCGGAAAAAAATGGCATAAATTGGACAAAACCAGAATCAGTTTTAAGCAACCCGGAAAGTAGCATTGGACAACCTACTTTGTCCGAAAATGAGTTAATCATGATCTATTCTGGATCAGATCCGAATGGAGTTGTAGGAAAAGACCTTTGGATTGTTAAGCGAGATTCAAAGAGAAAACCTTTTGGTGTACCTGTAAATCTTGGTCATACAATAAATACACCTGGCGACGAATTGTTCCCCTATCTTCAAAATGATACTTTGCTTTATTTTGCTTCCAATGGTCATGGCGGGTATGGTGGTCTTGATATTTATAAAATCATTTTGTCCTCATCTGGAAACTACTCTTCCCCTGAAAATATTGGCGCACCGGTAAACTCAAATGCTGATGATTTTGCAATAGTATTTAATAAAAAAACTGATGAAGGGTATTTTTCCTCAAATCGTGTTGGAGGTAAGGGTGGCGATGATATTTATTACTTTAGAAGAAATGAACTGAAATTTGAACTTTCTGGTCATGTTATCGATATTTCTACCCGATTGCCAATTGAAGAATCTGATGTTTTATTAATCAATAAGCAGGATACTGTTATAGTAAAAACAAATCTGGAAGGATATTTTGAATTAGGTAACTCAATGGTTAAATCTGGGTTTGACTATAACATATTTGTTAGTCATCAAGGTTATTTCACGCAAAAACAAAATTTCAGTTCTAATAATATTGATAATGATAAACACTGGATTTTTGATTTTGAATTGGTTCCAATCCCGGAATCCCCAATTGTTTTGCCACAAATTCTTTATGAACTTGATAAATGGGAATTGTTACCTCAATACCAGGATTCGTTGCGCAGTCTGGTTAATATAATGAATGATAATCCAAATATCCGCATCGAACTTATTTCACATACCGATGCAAGTGCAACCGATGCTTACAATGATGAATTATCACAAAAACGAGCTCAGACAGTTGTCGATTTTCTTGTAAGTCAGGGTGTTGAAGTTTCCAGACTGGAAGCCAAAGGGTATGGAAAAAGACATCCTAGAAAGATGGAATATGATTATAAATCAGATGACTTCTTAATTCCGGAAGGTACTATTTTGGATGAAGCGTTTATCAATACATTAAAAAACACGAAATGGCAGGAGGTTGTTAACCAATTGAATCGCAGAACAGAGTTTTCTGTAATTTCTTCAACCCTCAGAAAGTAAGCGTTCAGGTCATAAAGCATGAAAAAATATTTGTAGAAAGTTCAGATAGAAAAATTACATCATACAAGTACTATGAAAAAGAAAGTTTTCACAATTATAACAGGATTATTATTCATTTCGGTGACCATTCAGTCACAGCAACTTTATCAGTTAACTCAGTATATGATCCGACCGGTTATATACAATCCGGCTGTTTCAGGTCAGAAAGATGCTGTCTGCTTTTATGGATCAGGAAGAAATCAGTGGATTGGATTTACTGATATGGATGGGCAGAATGTAAACCCGAGAAATTACATTGCCGGCGTGACAGCTCCAATTTATTCAATGAATAGTGGGATTGGTTTTCAATACAATATGGAGCAGATTGGATACCAGTCACGTTCGGATTTTAGGATTGACTATGCCTATAAGTTAGAGTTAAAAAATAATCAGATCCTTTCAGTGGGCGTTTCTGGGCAACTCAGTCAACTTAAACTGGATGTTGATAAACTTAAACCAATCGATATCAGCGATCCATTAGTTTTAAAACAGGGTATTCAAAAAGACATGCTGCCGGAAGCTGGAATTGGTGTTTTTTATTCTTCAGGCGATACATGGTGGGCAGGTATTTCTGCAATGAACCTTTTGGGATCCACTGCTAAATTAGGTAATATTAAGTTGAATGATCAAACAACAATTATTGCAAACGGTCAGTATAAAATCAATGTAATTAAAGAAAGATTCAGAAAATTGGATCTGGCACCTTCATTCCTGGTTAAAACTAATTTTACAAACACTCAGGTGGAACTTGATTTGCTAGCCTATGTTAACACAAATTATTGGTTCGGAACAGGTTATCGTTTGCAGGATGGAGTAGCCATAATTGGGGGAGCCCAGATAAATAACTTTATAATTGGCATATCTTATGATTTAACAACAGGAAAAGTTAATGAAGTAACCAAAGCAGGTACTGCAGAATTACATTTGAGTTATTGTTTACCTGTACTACCAAGATCAAAATCTGAAGGAAAATTGAATAAAGTAAAATATCATAGCGGATTCAATACCAGACATTTATAAAATATAAAAAGTTAAGGATCGGATAGGAGAAACGGAATTAATTCCCATTTCGCTTTTTCATACCACTGTGCATACCATTCATCTACGTGCAATAGATGGATAATTCAGTGCATACTGCCCCCCAACCGCTAAAAATCTGGAAAGTCTTGTTTAGTAAATGATTACCAAAATACAATGATCCTGTCTGTGCATCGAGTATCATTTCCTTTAGTAATTCTATCATAGCAAAGATTCTTTAAGTGGTAACGATTATTACCGATTCAGAGCAAAATTAGCGATAATTATTACCAATTACTATTCCACAACAATTTTCTTCACCATCAGGCCATTATTATAAACCACTTTGATAAAATATACACCCGATTGCAACTGATGTGGCAAACTATAATTCTCTGATTCAGTTTGTTTGCTAATCAACGTAATACCATTCATTTCAACAATCTCAATGCGCTCCATTTTATAACAAAACGAAATTGTAATCTTATCGCCACTTACCGGATTCGGATAAACCACAAGTTCACAATCAGCTTTTGTTACAATCCCGACAGTGTTTTCAACAACAGTATGCTTTTCTGTTGACCATTCCGACTCGCCACATGCATTGACAGCATTGGCTTTGACCGATGCAACACCAAGGAAATCAAAGTTCCAGACCACATTACCCAGAATACCTGAACCTGTTATTGTTCCCGCGTTTGCTGGCGACAAATCCCAGGTATAGGAAGTCGCGTTTTCGAGCGCACTTATCGTATATTGACTCTCCGTAATATCCTTCATATCTACTGTATCGGGTCCTATAGGGACTGTAGGTATTCCTGGTAGAGGATTAACTGTTACTAGAACATCATCAGTAACACTGTTGGATCCGTCATTTACCACTACAGTATAAGTAGTCGAAATGGTCGGATAAACCACAGGATTCTGAATATTTGATGTGAATCCGACTGGATTGCTTGTCCATGAATAGGTGTAAGATTCAGATCCTCCAGATGCGATTGCATTCAATTGAGAATTATTTCCTTCACATATTTCATTGGGGTTTGCAACTGCAGTCACAAGCAATGCCCCACCAGTGACTGTAACCAAAACCTGATCACTTCCAGTACATCCACTTACTCCATCAGTTACTGTCAAAGTAAATTGTACCGAAGTCGTAAGATTGATAGTTACCGGATTTTGTATATTGGGATTGACTAGCATTGAAGCAGGTTCCCAATGATAGGTATAACTTCCACTTCCATTACTTGCGGCACCATTCAATGTGGTTGAAGTACCGTATGGAATAGTCTGGTCGTTACCTGCATTTGCTGTTACAGAATTGACCGTAATAGCGAGTGTTCTTGAAGTACCGCTACCGCAGCTATTGGAAGGAGTAACAGAAATATTACCACTTGAAGAACCTACGATAGTAGAGATAGAGTTAGTACCTTGCCCAGAAGAAATAGTCCAACCAGAAGGAACAGTCCAAGTATAGGTTACGCCTGAGATATTCGTTACCGAATAAACCTGAGAACTACCCAAACAAGGAGAGATTGAACCAGTGATTGTACTAGGTAGAGCTGGTACAGTATTAACAGTTACAGCGAGTGTTCTAGCAGTACCACTACCGCAGCTATTGGAAGGAGTAACAGAAATATTACCACTTGAAGAGCCTACGATAGTAGAGATAGAGTTAGTACCTTGTCCAGAAGAAATGGTCCAACCAGAAGGTACGGTCCAGTTATAAGTCACACCAGCGATATTTGTCACTGAGTAAGTTTGAGTAGAATTTTGACAAGGATTAGTTGAACCAGTAATTGTACTAGGTTGAGCTGGTCCAGAGCAAGCTTCGTAAGCTCCCATATCTATGATACCATTTAATCTAGGATTACCTCCCAGATCCAGAGCAGGTAATAAATTACTTACTCCAGTAGTGTCACCAGCATTGATACATGGTGAAGTAGATTGTAATTGCCAGTTGGCAACCAATCCATCATATCCAGTACCGGCACCAGTGCTAGGAGATACATATTGCACGGCTAGATCGATATTGTTGGTATAGTTAGCAACATTATAGTTACTACCAGCACCTACTCCACCAAATGCAGCTACTCCACCTTGTACATCACAGTGATCAAAAAACGGATCACAGTCAGTTGTTTCCAGTGAAATCTGACTACCAATCATGGCTGTATTTCCATACAAGATTGTATTTTTAAATGTAGGGTTAGAATTATACATTATCCTTATACCACCACCATCATCTGGAGTAGAATTATTGGATATTGTATTGTTTACAAGCATAGGGTTGGAATTTGTGGTTATATATAGACCACTACTCGTATTGTTTGCAAATAGGTTATCTATTACTTTTGCAGAGCAATTCGAGATATATAATCCTGCTCCCTTACCACCAGGCCCCATAGTAGAATTATTACAAAACTTGTTGTTTATTATAGATGGACTGCCAGCATCAAAACCTCCACCTCCACCTTTAACACCTTGATTATGATGGATTATATTTTTTTCTACTAAAACATAGTTAGCAAGTCCAAAATACAAACCACCACCAGAGATATCTGCCATATTATCATGTATGTTATTTTGGCTTATAGTAGCTGACAAAGTGCCAGTACTGACAACAATAACCCCCCCCCCTCAATTGTGGCATGATTTTTGTAGATATCTGAATTAGTAATATTTATAGGATGAAACCATACAGAAATACCAGCGCCTCGACTAGCATAATTATTATTTATCTTACAGTAATTTACTACGATTTTACCATAATATTGGCAAAATATACCTTGGTCATCACTGTATTCTAC
>CAJBPB010000067.1 GCA_903957365.1 uncultured Bacteroidota bacterium | reverse complement strand
TGAAGTCATCTCACCTTTAAACTCGATATCGGAATAACTTTCCGACAGGTCAGTAATGGTGAAAGTGACAGGATAAAGCGGAATAATTTCTTCCACTACCAAAACGCCACTCACGTTCAAAGTTCCGTCCCAGTAACCGCCGCCCGAAGCAGAGAATCCGCCATAGACAGCCGGTTGCGAAAGATACTGGAATCTGGAAGCATAATAATACGTTCCTTCGGTTGAGATTGCGGCGCCAAGGTTGGCCAGATATTCATCGTTGTTTGCCTGATCGGAATCAAATGAAGCGACGATCCAGTTTGTCCAGGTAGAAGGATTCGTATTGGTTGTACTATATCCGATCCATGACTGAACTCCGGCACCCTGACCAACAGCATCGGTCACATTTTCAGCATAGACCTGTGCATACACATTGAAGTCTTCACCCGGTTCGATGTTACCGTTTTCAGGCCATTGCAGATTGGCAAAGGAGATCATCGGAGTAACAGCACTAACCGTAAAAGTATAATTTATACCCCCATTATTGTTTAGATTTATTGTTTTTAAGTCAAAATCGGTGCTGATTCCTGCAATGGTCGAACTAAATGCATAATAACTCACGACAGTTCCTTCTATCTGACCAGGAATTTCTGCGGTTCCTTCATCACCGACCATATTGAAGCTTATCAGTTCAGAAGTTGTCCATGCATCAGTTGAATATCGTAAATAAAACATTTCTTCAGGAGAAGGGTTGTCACTGGTTATGAGTGTAATTGTTACATTTTCATTCTCAGCTACTTCTGCTGTTGTTGAAACCGAACTCAAAGTAACAGGTTCAGCTGAAGTTTCCATAAAAATGGCACGGTTATTTGTATAGCCAATATCTTCCCAGTTCATGGTGTACCATTTGCCGTTTGCAATTGTGATACTATTGTCGGCACCGGAGTTAAATGAATATGATTGAAGTATATTTAGATTTACGGTAACACCGGCCCATTTGTTATTAAATGGTGAGTTTGAAGGCCCACTTGTAAAAAGCCAGTTATAGGATCCACCAACAATATCGCCTCCACTTGCAGCAACACTGAAAATTGTTTGCCAACGTGTGGTACCGGTAGTGATTTTGACTACCTGTCCACCGATAACCTGCGTGGCACTGGCCAGTGCGAGATTGTTGGCAGGTGGATTTGTCCAACCATTCCATGCACCAGGTAAGTTAAGGCCTTCAGGTTCCCAAATCTGGGCCATCGAAACGATCGGTCGCAATCCTGATAGCAGCAGCAATACTAGGGTTACTGCAAAAACTAATCGTTGATTATTCGTGGTTGTTAATTGAAAAGATGGTGAGTTAGATAAATGCTTGTAACAAGGTCCTGGTTGCATATTGTATCTGTGTTTGCTAAAAAATACATGGTGTGAATACACATTCGAATTGACTCTAACAAAAATAACTTATTTAATGTAATTTTCCAAGAATGAGCGCGTTCCGACCCGGATTTTTTCCGCAAACGGTTGTTAAAATTTCAAATACCGAAACAAAGCTGATAAAACCAAATTCATTTTCGGGTCGCATGCAGTGGGATTATAACATTTCCTGATTTAAACCATAAACTGCAGAATATGTAGCTATGAATAAATTAATAATCACACTGTTTAATAAATGATTATTCAATAAGCGCATGTAAATATGACATTTTTTTTTGATTTCTAAATTTGTTAAATATCTTTACAC
>CAJBPB010000066.1 GCA_903957365.1 uncultured Bacteroidota bacterium | reverse complement strand
GTATTTTTTGAGTCCGACAGCGATATTGTTTGATAAGGGAACGATCCGGTCTTTCTTGTACTTACTTTGACGGATGTGGATGGTTTTTCGTTCGAAGTCGATATCGCTCAGCTTGAGATTGATCAATTCCTGGGAGCGTAAACCGGCCGAATAGATCAGAGCCAGAACGATCTTGTGCTTGAGCAATGAGGGAGCAAGAAAGAGTTCTTTGAGTTCGCTTCGGTTGAGTATCACCGGAAGGCGGGTATCTTTTTTCAATGATGGAAGGTTCACGGCACGTTTGGTTTGTCCGATATGCCTGAAATAATAGCGAAGTCCGTAAACCATATGCTTGAAACTGCTGCGCGACGGAGAGTTTTTGTCGAGTGCCAGACCGGTAAGATACTCATTGATTTGTTCGTCGCTGATCTGTTCGGGAAGTTGTTTGAAATGAAGGCTGATCAAGGCAATCCGCCTGATGTAGTTGTTTAGGGTACTTTGACTTTGTCCTTTAAGTATAACCTGTTGCTGAAAGGTTTTAAACACTTTATCAAAACCATCAACAGTCAAAATGGCTTGCTCAACCTGTGTGGGAGCATTTCTTTTTTTTCATGATTAAAAGCTTTAAGATTAACCAATTAAAAATACAATAAACACTACCTTTGACGCAATAGATGGCCCGCGAAAGCGGGATTTAGTTCAACAAAGGCTATATGCAATAAGGGTTTCAGAGGTAATTCAAGCGTTCTGCCCCGCTAAAACTTCGGTATCAGTGGACAAGTTTATAGCCCGCAATCCCTTACTGCACATAGCCTCAACCGTTGTAAGTAAGCCAACTAAGAAGAAACAAAATGAAACGTTTAATAACAATTATTTTTATCACTTTGCTGATTTCATCAGCATTTGGACAGAATGACAAACCTACTTGCTATGCTCTAAGAGTAGCGAATAAAAAATATTTAAGTGATACATTACTCCTTCAACCGAAACTTTATCTTCAAGGATTTTATGTTGTGAAAAATGGAGTTTATGATTTAAAAGTTAATGATAAAGAATACTATTATCAAAGAATCTTGAAAATAACAAAGGATTCTATTTATGCAGCATATGTTTTTGATACTATACCTACATTGAAATTTTCGAATAATGACAAAATAAGTATTTACTTGACTACATGTTATGATGGTAGATGTGGATTCCCAGTTTATACAAAGATTGAGAAAAAGAAATATGAATTTAAAATTTTAGAAACAAAGGACTATTTTTCATTTAAAGCCTTAGAAGTTTGTTCAAACAAAGATTGTGAGTTCAAATATTTAGGATTTCAGTATTTAACAGGTTCAGGTTTAGTATTAATTTATCGGAAAGATGGAGAGGACTATGTAGTTTTAGGTTCACAGACAGTCAAAATTACTAGACCAAAATAAAGATAATGGCCTACTTATAACAAGTGCTAACTTCCAGCTGGGCATATTTGCTGATAACCATGTTTTTCTTATCTTCGTTTTGGCATTAACGGGGGATAGAATTGATGCTTCGAACCACCAGCCATAAGTTAGCATCAACCGTTGCCACCAATTGTGAAACCACTGTAATTTAATACATGAAACAAGTTTTAAGCATCATATTTATTGGACTTTTATCATTAATTGTATCAGGACAAACTGAAAGTGAAAAACCCCCAACTAAGATTATTTTTTCGCCAGGACTAATTTATCAAGGACAGTTTTTAGGGGAATTAAATCTAATGTTTTCAAAACTTGAAATTGAAACTGGCGGTTCTGTAATTTGGGGGCCTAGAATTGGATTAGAAACTGGATATTCTCAGGACAAATTTTTAATTGCTCCAAAGATTGGATATGAATTTTCTGGACTTCTTATTTGTCTTCGTGGAAATGCTTTAGTTTATATCCAAGACAAAAAATCTGACTACAGATTATTGCCTGAAATTGGGATTAGCTTGGGTGGAGCCATGAATTTGTGTTATGGATATAATTTTCATATTTACAATGACAAAATTGAAAATATTGGGACAAATCGGATTTCTTTGACAATAAATTTAGATTTGGATTTATGGAAAAATTTATAATGAAAACAACAGGTGGCAATAATTAGGGCTTCATGTGGTCGGCACGACCCTCCCGATAGCAATCGGGAGAAGCACCGGTTGAAAGAAATCCGTACCCTGCACTTTAAATGGAAATTGGATTGGGTTTTGGATGTGATTAGCTTTGGTTGAAAAAAAACATATTGTGAAAAGAATCCAAAAAGAAATCAGTAAATTTGAACTCAAACCAACAGACTTTGGTTTCGTAACTGATTGATTATAAATTGCAAAATTTAACGTTAGTCAGAATTTAAAAACCGAAAACAATCATGAATAGAATAACTTGTCTTGTGTTTGCAACATCTTTACTATTCCTCATAGAAAGTTGCTGCAATTGTACTAATGAAGAACAAAAATTCACCAGCGAGGAATTAGAATGGATTCCTGTTGGAGAAATCGGTGATAGCCTGCTTTTTAGCAATGACAATGGCGAAACAAAAACATTATATGTCAATTATAGACAGGAATCTTTTTCTGAAAAAGAATGCTCAGGTCCGTGTTGTGTTTGCCCTGAAGATAATTCTGCATTTTATGATTTTCAATTTACAGGAGAACAAATACCTAATACCATTGGTATTCAAGAAGGGCTAACAATCAATTTGATTAAATCCAAGAATATTTTTCAGAAAACATTCTCCTGGAGTTGTCCTTATGGTTCCTTTCAGGATTTTGATTATTCTATAGATACACTTACCATAAACAAAAAATTATATAAAGATATCTTTGTCAAAGAACTTGATGTGTGCCACATAAGAAAAATATTCTATTGCAAAGGAATTGGCCTGATTCGTTTTGACTATGATGATGACAAATGGGAAAGATTAGAATAAAACTACCACCAATAAACAAGCCTTTATGTGGTCGGTACAACCCTTTCGATAGCAATCGGGAGAAGCCCCGGTTGAACGAAATCCGTACCCTGCACTTTTTATGGAAATTGGATTGGGTTTTGCTGGTGAATAGCTTTGGTTGATAAAAAGCATGTTGTGAAAAGAATCCAAAACAAATCAGTAAATTTGAACTCAAGCCGGAAGAATTAGGATTTAGTAACTCACTGAATATGAATACGGAAATTTGATGTTAGTCAGAATAGTTAAAAAATCGCAACCTTAAAATAGTTTCTATGTAATGAAACATTTCGTTTATCTTTGCATTATCAAGAATCATATGAATGGACAAACTTTTTGACATTGTATTTTTAGGCGAGACTTTTGAATTTCTTAGTAATCTTGAAAAGAAGCATTACGAAAAAATCATTTTTAACATTCGTAAAGCCCAGACAAGACATGATCCT
>CAJBPB010000065.1 GCA_903957365.1 uncultured Bacteroidota bacterium | reverse complement strand
GGTAAATTATCTGATTCATAATAAAAGAAAAACAATTTATATTATTATTTCGGTGATTACGATTGTTGGCGGATTCGGGATGTTTTATATTCAGAAGATCGGATATGTGGTTGACGACCTGCCAAAAAACGACCCTATTTATACCGATCTTCGATTCTTCGAAAAGAATTTCAATGGTGTCCTTCCTTTCGAAATATTAATTGATACGAAAAAAGAAAAGGGTGTATTTGCAGATAATGCCAAAACACTTTATAAAATCAGAAGGTTACAAAAAGTTGTAAATGAACACCCTGAATTTTCCAAACCACTTTCAATTGTCGAAGCGGTGCGATTTGGATATCAGACCTACAAAGGCGGCGACCCGAAATTTTACCAGTTAGCTTCACCGATTGAATTGAACAACATGAAATCCTACCTTTCTAATGTAACTGGTAATGAGGGTAAGTTTAAGTCGTTTCTTGACAGTACAAATCGATTTACCCGGGTCAGTTTTCAAATGGCCGATGTTGGTTCTGTGAGGATTAAAGAAATCATGGATGATTTAAGGCCAAAAGTGGATAGTATTTTTAATCCTAAAGACTACAATGTCAGTTTTACTGGTCAAAGTGCAGTGTTTTTAAAAGGTAATGATTATTTGTTTCATCATTTGTTTATAAGTCTTCTGATCGCGATCGGATTAATCCTGCTTATTGGCATGGTTCTGTTTCGATCCGTTTTGATCATTGTTCTTTCCAAAATTCCATGTTTAATCCCATTGGTTGTCACAGCAGGAATCATGGGATATTTTAATATTCCTTTTAAACCTTCTACTATTCTGATTTTCAGCATTGCCTTCGGACTGGCGTCCGACGGAACTATTTATATATTAACTGAATACAGGCAACAGTTAAATAGTGGCGCAGGTGCAAATTCAATACACAACACAGTAAAAGAGGTTGGTCTAAGCATGATTTACACCAACATTATTTTGTTCTTCGGATTTGCAATTTTCATTGTTTCCAGTTTTGGCGGTACGGCCGCAATGGGAACTCTGATATCAATAACACTTCTAAGTGCACTTGTGACCAATTTAGTTTTGCTGCCTTCAATATTACTTACGCTTGAAAAAAGAATCAACACAAAGAATATGTTAAAGGATGGACTTGATCTTGACACACCTGAAGAAGGTGAAGAAGAAATATCCGAAAATCAAAATTTAGCGTAAGCTAATTCGTTGTAAAATGTAAAGAAGTTATATTTCACACTTACAGCTGACTATTTGTTTTTTTTCAGTTTATACTTTTCAATCAGTAACTTATCCTCATCGCAACTCACTTCTAATTCAATATTGTGTTGAAATGGTTTGGTATTTTCGTCAACATGAACAAATACAGCATAACCATCCACAATGTTATTTGAACAATCATCGCTGCTGATTTTTGTATAAGCAACTATACTTGTTTTACCAGCATAGATGATTCTCGAATTAAAACAAATAACTTCACCTGAATTAACAGGTCTTTTAAAACTTAAGGTATCTATTTCAACGCAAATCAAATTTTTTGCGGGAAGCATCTTTGATGCTGCTACAAATCCGGATTCAACAAACCATTGTGCGCCATATCCTGCAAATAGAGTTCCGTGATGGTTAAGGTGTTCACTTCTGACAAGTCGGTGCGTTGTATATTGTGTTATTGATTTATTCATTTTATAGAAAGTGTTTTATGATTTATACGTTAAAATATTCTTTTTCAAGCTTTAACACGTTCAGATTTTCATTGCTTCGGAACAACTCAATCGTATTTACAGACTGAAAAACGTGATAAAAAGTTAATTATGAATTCAAAAAGTAATTTTATATGTGACTCGTACAATAATGCATTAATTAGGTTAATCAGAAGAAATAAAATTGTCGCATTGACCTAACGCGGGATAATGATTTAAATTTCCTGCTAGTCAAATGCCTTTAATGCTTGTAAAGCAATTTTATCTTTTGGCTCGTATGCAAGTATCATCTGCCAATATTGTATTGAGCTTTTTTTATGCGATGCTGACAACTGGGTATTTTTGGCTTCTTTTTCAGATAAATACTGGAGATAATAGTAATACCCCAGGTACCTGTATATCTCCAGAATCTCATTTTTATACTTTACACTATCATTTTTTGCTTCAATAATTGTCAAAGCATTCTCATAATATGGTTTTGCAAGACCGGCTGTTGATTCTGGATCAAATTTCGATTGCATACGTGCACGATAAAGAAATCCTAAGTGAGAATTAGGAGACAAACTACAGACACTCCCAAAAGCATCGTCAGCCTCCAGTAAATAATTTCTAACTTTTAAAGTATCCTGACTAATTGATGTATCACTTGCTAGAAAATTCAATGCAAGTCCCTTGTTAAAATATATGCCAGGACTAACATTTTTAGTGTTCACAATAAGTTTATTATAGCTCAAAACTGCTTGATTATAGTTTTTCAATTTCTCGTAAGACTTCGCAACATCTTCATATAGATATACCTTGGTCGAATCCATTGACAATGCCTTATTCAGTGCCTGAACTGCAAGTGAGTCTTCTCCGTTGCGGCTAAGTAATTTACCATAATATTCATAATCAGTAAAAATGATTTTATCAGAACTGGTATTAGAACGCAATGAAAAAAATCTGGTCATTGCTTCTAAGCCAATCTTATATTTTTTTAATTCATAGGACGTATAACCCTTTAATCTCAAAAGCACAGGATTATCGGGATCATTTACAAGATTTTGAGTTATTAAATCATTCGATTTGGCATATTCTTTATTAAAATACAAGATGTTAATATATTTCGACACATCTTTTTGAGTATATTCAGCAATAGCCATGTATTTTCCAAAATAATGGCTGGCCTGACTATATTTTCCGGTCATGTATTCAAGTTCACCCATTGCTTTGAGAGCAGGAATATAGCTTGAATCAATCACTAAGACTTCAGATAAAGCTTGTTCCGCACCGCTGAAATTGCGGGCCAATAAATAAATATTTGAAAGTTTGGTCTTGGCTTCAACATTATCAGGTGCATAATATAATGCCTGTTCGTAACGCCCTGAAATCTTTCCATATTCTTCATTTAAAGTAGTCAATTCTGCTATCATTGTAAGAATATCCCCGGCGGTAATATAAGCTTTTACATATTTCCGATCAATATTGCTTGCCATCTCTAATGATTGCTCCCAATTGACAGTATCACCGGTGATATAACGAACAGCCGCAACTTGTGTCAGGGCAAATAAATCTTTATTTGAAGCAGCACTTTTCTCTGCCTTTGAAAAATTTGAAGACTCAATTTCCTTCTTGTTATTAAAATCAATTATTGTTTGTCCTAACAGTGCCAGTGGCGTTCCTGCATAAACCGAAATCAATTTTGCAAAACAAATGTTTGCTGAATCTTTATTGCTTTCAACCAGATAGATTTTGCCAAGTGTAAATAATACAATTGGATCATTGCCTTTTTGAGATAATGGCAAAAGGATTGATTTAGCATGTTTATACTGCCCCATTTCAGCATATCTTTTTGCTACTTCAATATCCTGTGCATCAGCAGTTAACGCGGTTAAGGAAAGATATCCCAAAAACAATAAACTGAATAATAATCTGAAATTTTTCATGATAATATTTTCTGGAAAAATATGCTTGTTTAATTTATAAGTTTAATTGTCTTTAATTTGAATAATCCTCACGGGCTGGGTATAAGGTAATATCCCTGTTTTCAATATAATGCGTTGTCCTTTATCTCCTGCAGCAAAAGCAGAAAAACCAGTTGCCAGACCAGCACGTGGCTCGGTATTGATCATGTAAATATAACGTGTGAGAGCATACTTTCCTGTCGCAATGTAGGCTTGGAAAGGTTGAAAAGAGTTTTCTGGGGTCGCCTTATTATTCTTTGAAATTGCTACAACACTGATGTTCTTTAAAAAAGAAAGACATGCCGGGTCATCTTTATCGCTGACCCAACTTACCCCTATCAAGCCGATGGCATTGGGTGTATTTGAAACCAATTCTACAACATCCCTATTATATTTCATTGCACTTAATTTGTCACTGAGAATATTGGACTTGGTGATTGAATCAACTACATAACGAACAATACTGGAATTAGGATTGTCAAATATGACCTTTAATTCCCCCAATGTGGAGGAAGGATTAATTTGTTCCCACCTTGTAATTTTACCCAAAAAAATATCCCTGAGTTGTTCAACCGTCAATAAGGTATCTGTATTTTTCTTATTAACTAAAACAGCGATTCCATCAAGTGCAATTTTTACTTCTTTTGGAAAAATTTGTTTTTCGTTAAAATAAGAAACCTCATTTGCTGTGAGCGGGCGGGGAACAATAGCCAATTTTACACTATCCTTAAGCAACAAATTAATTGCATCAACCTCAGGAAGGTAATTTACTTTGATTTTGGCATATTTATAGATTGCATGATAAACAGGAAGAATTGCTTCCACGATCGGTTGAAATGTTTCATCTGTGGCTATAGCTGCATTACCTGTTGTTGCGGTATCAGTATGTTTTTCGACACCCAGGTTATTGCAAGAATATAACGCCATTACGAAGGCAACAATTATAATTGAAGTTTTAACTGAACCATTGACATACTCTTTTGCCACCTTCAAATAATGAATGAACTTCATATTAATTTGAATGATCATATTGTTTTTAAATAATAAAATTTCTGCAATTATTCCACATCTTCTTCCAATTCTGGATCATTCTTATGATCTTTTGCCATTAACCGATAAATTCTGAAGGCACTATATATTATCAATGCAGAACCTAAAATCAGGTTCTGCATCTTACTAAATTGTAGCCATCCATAAATTAGCAGGAAAACACCAGCTAAGGCATAAATTGCAACCATGACGAAATTAAAATAGAATAAAAATCTATTAAACCGGTTCATAATATTCAATTAATTTATTTCAAAATAAATTTAATTGGCAGGTTAAATTGAACTGGAACTGGTTTTCCATTCTGCTTTCCAGGTATCCATGAGGGCATTAATCTTACAACCCTTATAGCTTCTTCGTCACATCCACCCCCAATTCCACGGAGTATTTTCACATTAGATATTTCTCCATTTCTGTTTACAACAAATGAAACGAAAACATTTCCAGAAATTCCAGCTTCGCGAGCCATTGCCGGATATTTTACATTTTCGGCAATAAACTTCATCATATTTGATGCACCTCCCGGGAATTCAGGCATTTGTTCTACAATGGTGAATGGTTTTTCATAAGCTTCCTCAACAACATTCGATTGATCTATTTGTAAATCACTGATATCAACTGCACTTGTATCTTCACTGTTTCCCTGGACATCTGCTGCTGAAATGGAAAGTTTCGAATCTGTAACCTCCTCTTGTGTTTTCATAATGTCATCACTCTTAACATCAGCATCGGCTTTAATCACAGGAGCAGTGAATTTAATCGTACTCTTAATTTTAAGTTGTTGTTGTTCAATTTCGATTTTTGGTAATTCTATTTCTTTTGGTTTATTCTTTTCCAATGCAATATTTGCAAGGCTGGTAACTTCTACATTTCGCTCTACCCGCTCCGGTATCATTGTTTTTATCAAACCTGGAGCGGTGAAGGCAATTAATGAGATGATTAAAGTGGCTGTTATCGCCAGACGATGACGTCGGGATGATAACTTTCGAAGGGCATAGGCTCCGTATTCTTTGTTACGGCCGTCAAATACTGTATCGATCCATGTATCAGAGAAAATATTGACTTTTTGCATCTTGATGCATCCTTTCTTTGTTTTGTGAGAGATTGCTCCGTTAATTAATTTTACCTCTGATCAATTGCATATCTGCTGAATCTACATCAACAACAGCATACCTGCTGATACTGGAGATATTCATCTCATCCAATGCGTCAACCAGATTTTTATATGAGGCATCATCAGTAGCCATGATCCTTACAACAGGAGCATTTTTACCTGCTTTTATCTCTGAGAGTCGTTTTTGGTAAATTTCATCAGCCATTTTGGTCTTGACTTTTTCAACTTTCAAATCTTCAACCTGTTTTGCAATTTCGTAATTCTTCTTCAACAACATCGTTCGTAATCCACTATTTGAATAATTCGTTTCTACTATCTCAGCATTTTCTGACTGTCCGAAATAATAAAACACCTTATCATTCTTAGCGAGAATTAATGTTACCGCCTGAGAAGCTTTTGCAACTGTCTGATTCTCTTCTGACACTTTTTTATCGGAAGGCATGGTGATTTCCATGGTTTGTTGCTTAATCAGACTGGTCGCAAGCATGAAGAATGTGATCAATAAAAAACCCAAATCTACCATCGGCGTAAAATCGATTCGTGTTGGCGCTTTTTTTGATCGTTTCTTTCCGCCTTTTTTATGAGATCCGGAATCTGAACTTATATCTGCCATAATCTTATCCTGTTTTTTTTGCGTCTATCTAACTTTCAGCTCCTTCTTCGAGTCTGGTAATCAGATTATAACGATTTTCATCAATTTGCTGTAAACTCTTCATTATCTTCTTGATAACGGAATAAGGAGTGTTCTGATCTGCTTTTATTGCAATTCTTGAATCTCGGTTTATCTCTCGTGCAGTTTTAACCCAGGTTTTTAACTGATTATCAGTAGAATCAACTGGAATACCCAAATTGTTATCAGGATTTTCCCTTTCTTCCAATTTCAAATTCAGATAATCTTTCATAGCTCCAATTGGATTACCGGAAACATCAAGTAAGGTATATTGCTTGATCTCAGCTTCACTTAAAATGATACCATATTTTTGGGCCATCTTATTAATAAGTTGTTCTCTTCTATCCTGCCCATCTATTCCAAAAAACACTTTACCACTTTTATCTACCAATATGGTCATGATATTCGTTTCCGGTATTTTAATCTCAGATATAGAGGAGGGCGTATAAACAAGCACTGGTTCCTTTTTTACAATGTTCGATGTCAGGATGAAGAAAGTGAGCAATAAGAATGCAACATCACACATTGCAGTCATGTCTACCCATGTACTTTTTCGTGCTACTTTTACTTTTGGCATAATTTTAACTATTTGTTTATCTTATGTTTAAGATGCATGGTTTGTAGCATAGGATTTTACAATACTATACCCAGCTTCATCAATGCTATAAGTAAGTTTGTCAATCTTTGTTGTAAAAAAATTATAAAAAATCAGTGCCACTGCTGCAGTTCCTATCCCAAAGGCGGTATTTATCAGCGCCTCTGAAATACCTTCAGCCAAAGCTACTGAATCAGGTGCTCCGGCATTTGCCAATGCAGAGAAAGCCCTGATCATACCTAAAACTGTTCCTAACAATCCCATCAAAGTCGCCAAAGAAGTTATTGTCGCTAAGATTACCAGATTCTGTTCAAGGCTAGGCAATTCTAATGAAGTTGCCTCTTCAACTTCCTTCTGCAAAGCACTGATTTTTTGATCTTTACTTTGCGTTTGGTCTTTCTCCAGTGAGCTGTATTTAACTAGTACCGAACTCACAACGTTCGCAACCGAACCCTTTTGATTGTCACAAGCTTTTTTTGCATCCACAAGATTATTTTTATCTAGTAAATGATTTATGTTGTGTACAAATTCAGATACTGAACCACTGCCGGCTGCCTTACTGATAGCAATATACCGTTCAATTACAAATGTCAAAACAGTCAAAAGTAATGTCATAAGGATGGGCACAATAAAGCCGCCTTTGTATATGATACCAAAGTAATCACCAGGCATTGCAGCGTTTGCCGGATCATTCCCCTGAAAATGTGAAGGATTTCCCATGATGAATTTGTAGATAATTACTGCAGCAACAAAAGCAATTGGAATAACCAAAGCTGAAAAACTCATTTTAAAGTTTTTAAATTCTAATTTTTTCATGAATCAAGATTTAAATTATTATTAATTTGTTTGTTTGAAAATACATTGAAATAGTAATGAAAACATTGGAAATACGTTTTGAAACGACAAAATAATCGCTGCAAAGGTGGTATCAATGAGAAAAATAAGGTAAAAGAGAGGGTAGGCTAAATCCTGAAAGTACACAATGCAACACAATCTGCACTATGAACCATAACTATATTAAATAGTGAAAAATAAGTTTGGGTTAACTTAAATTGATCTGAATTACGATTAAATTTAAATGCAGAAAAGATGTGTGTAATTCTATACTTATCGTAATAACGAGTTATTTCTTTTAGAGAAGGTGTGGTACAGTTTTCAATTGGAGGAACCTCACCAAAAGAATTTAAAAATGAACCTGGCAGATTAATGTACCAATCAGAATTGTCGACTAACTTTGATACATCATTAGAACTTTTTGCTAAACTTTCAATATCGGAAATCGTATTTGATAAATAGGTAACTTTATTATTATCAAATATATAAGACCCTCCAGTATTATATAAAGAATACGGCAACAGTGATGCAAATATTACAAAAAGAATAATTGTGCTTCTAATTCTCAATTTTAAAGTTTTTGAAATCGAGCGCAAAAATAGTTTTTTTTTAATTGTGATCTTTCTTTAAACCTATTTTTTATCAGAAAATCGTTTTAAAGATAAGATTCAACCGATCGAACCAGGAACCTGTTGTGCCGAATTCTTTCGGCAGAGTCAGTTATTCATTATAAAATTGAAAAGGAGTACTTAAACTAAGTACTCCTTTTTTTGTGGGCCCACCAGGGGTTGAACCTGGGACCTACTGTGCCG
>CAJBPB010000064.1 GCA_903957365.1 uncultured Bacteroidota bacterium | reverse complement strand
TTTACAAAAACAAAAGCCAAAGACCTTTCTTTAAAATAATGTCCTCAAAATGCCCCCTCAAAAGAGGGGGGTCGGTATGGCCGGAATGGGGGGTCAGTATGGCCGGAATAAACAAGAGTGATTTGGATGCTTTTATTAGTTAGGGATGTAGTCTTCTCACCCCGACATATAAACAAAAAATGCGTTGATTATCAACGCGTTTTTTGTTGCATGCACCCAATATGAACCAATACTGTGTTTTTCAACCTCCTATCCTAACTGTTTTCCCAATTTGTTTATTTTATGTTTACTTTTCCATCAAAGTCTTCTCAATTGGATGCTAAAAAGTGTTTAACCCATTCGGCAAACACTTTAAAGAGTACAAGTAAAAGAAGAGAGGCATCTTTGTTAGATACCCCTCTCCATTAACTCATGAATAATCCTTTTTAGTTTTCCCAGTCCTCTTCACCATAGGGATCAATTTCGGAAAATATCCGTTTGGGCCCATCTGGGTGAGAATAGTGATATCCATCTGAATTTTTAATCCTGGTTAATTTCCCTTCTTGAAACAAGAGGGTACAAGTTGCACCAACTGTGGCCTTGGGCGTTTTTCCCTTAAATTCAAAGCCGGACTGAAGCATACTTTGAAAGACTAACTCGGGTTTAAAATACTTCGAATTTTCATTTTGGAAGGATTGCGATGCGTAATCTAATATCCAGTGTTTTATTGATTTCATAGTTCTTATTTTTTAATTGATTTTATTGATTAACTTTTGAACTAGGACTGAGAATAAAGATTTCCCTGTCCCAAATTCCATTTCCATTTTCCCATTTAACTTTATTATTGCCAGTTGTACTGGTAGAGTACCGTCTGTGTTCAATTATCCATTTAACGTATGTATATTGATCTTGACAGTTAAGGGTATTAAATACATATTCAGGAATGTCATCCTGATACTTTCTCCATAAATAATTTATTGTCAAATTCATATTTGTAAGGTTTTTAATTGTTTGTAACTCATTGATAATAGGCCCAATCATCAATCATTATATATGGCTAACTTAAGGCTTATTACTGGTGAATAAAAATTATTGTAAGGTTGTTTTTATACCAAAAGTAGTTTATCAGAAAAATTATTTATAATTTTATCAAACGACTTCTTTTCAATTGGAAGGAAGTTTAACTTATTTAATTACAATGTCTTATGGAAGAAGAAGTAGATTATTCCCGTGCTCCTGTACCCGAAAATAGAATAATTATAACAGTACCAGTTGGAGCTTTAGAACCCCATCCCATCTCAATAAGAATTTATGGCGTTCCAAAGCAAAAGAAAAATGATCTAGATGCCTTGGCCCACTCCATGCTTATTGATGGTCAAGCAGCACCGATTATTATAAATTCGAAAAATCAGATTATTTCTGGTGTCAGGAGGTGGTTTGCTGCTCGAATAATCGGGCTTGGAGAATTAGATGCAATAGTTGAGGATTTTGAAAACGAGTATGAAAGAATTGTATTGCATAATCAGCAGAGAGTTAAAACCTGGCGTCAAGTTCTCAGAGAAGCAGAAACTATATTGGGATTAATAGGTAAGCATCAAGGTAAGAGAAGAGACTTGCTGAGTGATGAAGAAAAGAGTTTCAAAAAGACAGGAGTAGATAGATTTGATAGGGCTGCCTATCTTTTAGGTGGCAAATACAGTCCCTCTATTCTGAGGCGATTATTTTATGTCGTAGACAAGGAAAAAGTGTCAGAAGATGTCCGGAAGCTTGGCCTAGTCAAAGAAGTTCTATCCGGTACTATGAAAGTTTCTAGGGCCGAAACACTTGTTCGTCAGTTCGAAAAAGCAAGAAAAGCAAGGGAAGCTATTAGGCATATCGTTATTAAACCAAAATTAGAGGATTTTTTAATTCACAACAAGTCTTCTGCTGACATGAGCGACGTGCCGAGCGAGTCGGTACAAGTTGTTTTGACAAGCCCTCCCTATTGGCAAATGAGAATGTATGAAAATAAAAATGAACTTGGCTTGGATAAAAAACCAGAGGATTTCATTTTAGCCTTATCAAATCACTTAAAAGAGGTTAAGAGGGTTTTGCATCCAGAGGGCTCCTTTTTTCTAAATATGGGAGATACATATGGAAAAGGAAAAAATCATCTCATACCTACAAGGCTATTATTAGAACTATGCGATAGAGAAGGATGGTTTTATGTCAATGAAATAATTTGGAAAAAAACCTCATCTCGACCCCAAGGTGGTAGTAAACGATTATCAACAACTTATGAAAAAGTCTTTCACTTGGTTAAGAATCCCAAGAAATATTATTATGAAGAGTTTAAAGTGTGGAAAGAGAGCGATGAAATAAAATTAGTCAAAATGGCTAAAAATAGAACCGCAAATACAAAAGAAAGGGTTGCTGGAGGTTTCTTCTTAGATAAGGGTTATATGGGTTTGAAAGACTTTCTGGATGAACAAACTATAAAAAATATCATTCAAGGTCCTACCGCAGGAGGTAGGCAGATTGACCTTAAAAAATTAGATCCAACTGTCGACCATCCAGCCTTGATGCCAGTATATTTACCTGTTATTCCAATTTTAATGACTTCCAAGCCCGGACAAGTTGTCCTCGATCCTTTTTCGGGTTCCGGTACGGTTGGAAAAGCTGCATTGTTATTTGGAAGGAAGTATATTGGATATGAGTTGAACAAGGAATTTGCTGATTTAAGCAAAATGGATTTGACTAATACTATTAAATCCGTTTCAAAGAAAAGTTATGAAAGAATGGAAAATGATTATAAAGTGCCACCTAAGATCTGCCCGAAGTATTAGATAAAAGACTAAAACAAAATTGGAATCCATAAACCGAAGGGTAAAGAAAAAAAAAGAATATATGCGACTAAAATTCACCTCCACAAGACCACCTCCCCAAGTACTTACCGGCAAATACTGCCTAAAAACCATAATAAACAGCCAGAATCCCCTTAAAGCCAAATACAAAAGCATACCCAACTAAAGAACGATCAATCAACACACGATCAACCGTAGCCACTGCCAATATAATAGCACGTATAAACATAGTCGACACGATCCACCATTCGTCGGTCCTCAAAAAAAAATCAAAAAAAATCAAACTTTTTTCTAATTCGCATCTATACCTTTTGGCCCTGATCTAAACTGATACCAGTAAACGGAACAAAACGATGCCATCCTCAGGTAAAGGCTGACATGGTAAGACTTTTAGAAGGGTCATTAATTTCGGTTTCGGGGACTCTTTCGATGTTTCATATTGAG
>CAJBPB010000063.1 GCA_903957365.1 uncultured Bacteroidota bacterium | reverse complement strand
ATAGATAAAATATATTTTTACTCTGTTTATTTATAAGAGATAGTTCTACTATAACTTTAGTATAACTTTCTTGTAACTTATTGATTTTCATTTACTTTGGTCTTTTCTTGTAGAACTTTTGAAACATAACTTTTTGGACTTCCGATCATTTTAGCAATATCAATCTGCTTGAATCCTTTCTTATACATCTCGACAATCTGTTCAGATTTACTCATTCCTTTCTGAGAAAGTACTTTTCTTACTGAATTAATCTCGTTTGTTTTCTCACCGGCTATAAAAATATTCCGCGCTGAGTCTACAAAGTATTGCGCTAATGTAAAGGCGTTTGTCATGTGTTTTATCTTAACCTGAAGCGATCCATTTTCGTAAAGCATATCAATGATACATAAAAGCAGTGCGATACGTGGTACGTATGTTTTAATTTTATTCAGGTAGTTTTTTAAACTTGAAGTTTCATCATCTGATTTCTGGATTTCACATAACCAAGTATCAATTTCGATGAACTTATCGAACGCTTCCTGACTCATTTCAAGTAGTTCGCTGTTCGAAGAATCAACGTAACTGAAACGGTTGTCAAACGATTCTATTGAACCGTTATACCAATCAATCCACTCCTTTGCAATATCGTTTGAGTTTATTGGATAGATGTTACTTTCAGACGAAGTATAAAGAAACCTCTCAATCATTCCGTTTCCGTTCGACTGTGATGCAATACCAGTTAAGATTGACGGCTGAATACCGCCTATAATGTTGATCATGATGTTATCAATCATTAATGGTTCCTTTGTTACTCGGTTTATAACGTAACTTTTATTATTGTACGATTCAAGCCAAAACTGTTCATCTGATCCTTTACGGTATTTATTCATATCGTTAAAGAATCCAACAAGTTCATCTTTATGATATCCGAGTCCGCGTGGATTAATTCTATGAATATAATGCAAAGCCTCAAGCGTTGAATCTGAAACCATAATTTGCCTATAGTCAGGCTTACGGTTTTGCTTTTTGGTCTTTTCATCCATCGCTTCGTGAATCTCCATTTTGAAGTCATATTCAGTTTTGGACTTTCTGTCTATGTTTTTAACGGGTTCGACCATCTGATTAACTGGATGTGTTTTCATTACACCTGTTTCACCAACGACCGCAAACCAGAATGTAGTTGCCGCCGTCCATCCGTTTTTTACTCTTAACTTGTATTTGTTACCGTTCAATGTAGCGATTGAAAACATAAACGAAACGGCTAAGAAATCCTCTTTATAATTCAAAGCCTGATTAAACTCTTTGATAAGATCCTGAATGTTTACAGGAAATACTTCGAGCGGAAATTTACTTATCGCCTTTGGTTCTTCAGATGTTTCAACCCTATATAAGATTTCTAAATGTTCCCGTGTCTTTGACCATTCACCTTTGAACTTAACTAACATTAAAATATCAGTCGGACTGTATGCCTTATTCTGTTCAAATGGCAAAGCCGATCCACTGAAGCAATAGAACATATTGAAATGTTGTCCGAATGTTGCGCTGATACCTTTAACTTTACCTGGACGCCTCCATAATTCAATCGTGTTGCCAGTCTTTAAATCTGTGCGGTCTGATGTGTGTTCCCATCCGATTGACTTTAATAAATCCTTTGCCTCGTTTACGTTTTCAATATTGTACTTACCCCACGGCTTTGTCTTATCCCAATCACCCCATTTTCCTGAAGTGTGCGTTTCGGATTTCTCAAGTTTGAACTGACTGAAACTTCGAGCAAGATTGAATAAATAAATTTTATCCTCGTTTTCTATCTGCTCAAGTTTAACCATCTCAACGCCTTGAATAAATTGGTAGCCGGTAGAAGGGTAACATGCCACATAAGAACCTCCAGCCCGTAATTCAATCATGATGTTTTTGTCTTCATAACGAGCTAATACTTCAGATTTTACGGTGAATCGGTTATCGCAAATAAACATAATATGATAACCACCTGAAGGAGTTGAATAAACTCCAAGTTTACCTGAATTGACTAAATCCTGAACTGAAGCATCCTGAATAAATGCTTTGAATATTGAATCAATATCCTGCCCTTGATGTTTATCAAAATCTATAACCTCAAGACCATTTGAGGCGATTCCACAAGTAACCCCTATTTTCTCACATACATACTTTTCATCAAATATGCTTTGTTTTTCATAAAGGTAGTTGGTGTTGTACATTGATTTAATAGGCGACTTATCAGCATTCAATGGAATGATATTAAACCCCTCATTGAATAGGTTTTCGGCTGTTTCTCTGAAGTCTGTCATTACCGTCTTCTTTTGGCTTTACCAGAAAAAATAGTCAACTCAAAGATTTTATAAATTATCTCACTTGTTGTGAATCCTGGTAAATCAAACTCTAAATTTGTGCCACTTCCAAACCATCTGAGATATATTACCGGAGTTCCTTTATAAAAGTCAAGAAATAAATAATCGGTATAATCATAAATTCCTAAGTATGCGAACTTGTTTAATATCGCTAAATTGTTTACGGTACATTCACCTGTTTCAGATTCATAGCCAGACATATTAAATCTTAAATGTTCTTTTTCAAGATCATCAACTGAGGTGTATCTAATATGACCTTTTACAGTATCATAAATTGATAACTTTTTACGGATAAAAGATAAGATTTCCGATTTTGATTGATTCGTTTTTATTGTTTCCATACCATTAAAATATAAACACCCTCAAGGGACAGGCTGTTTGGCTACAGAACACATCCGACCATAAGGAGTCGTTTGTTGTTGCTTCCTGCCCTTTCGGGTGTATTTTAAAAATGAAGTTTCTTGTCATTTTCCTTATGTTATTGAATCCAATTGCCACATTGGAAATACAAATATACTACTTTATTTGATTAAATCAACAGGCATCTGAAAATTTATTTTCAACCGACACCCCATCTTAACCGCAATCCCCGAAAGCGTCATTACGGTCGGGTTGCATTTACCAGCTTCAAGCCTTGAAATATAACCTGGAGTTGTGCCGATACGTGAAGCAAGTTCTTTCTGAGTGATCTTAACTGCTTTACGTTGTTCTTTGACCAGTCGCCCGATCTGTTTTAGTTTGTAGTTCATTTATTTAATTCATTTATTATATAAGAAATCCATTCATTGTACGTCATTTCCGGTAACGTGCCGGTTGTGTGATCTATTTTTAAGTTATTCATTATCTATTACATATTTAGTGTTAAATAATTTTATTATTGTACGGTATTTCTTTACACCGTTGTAACTGAGTTTATTATGTTTTGCATAATCAGGAATTGTTTTAAGATTGAGCATTGATCCTGATAGTTCAATTAATTGCACTAATCCCTCATTCGACCATTTGCCGTTTTGGATAGATTCTCCAAGTTTATTAAGGCTATTTGATTCGTAATCAGTCATGTTCAATTTATTGAATGGTGTATATAAATTCGTTAGCCACAATACGAAGAAAGCCTCCGAACTGCAACATCGTAATATTGTTTTTCCTTTTCAATTCCAATTGATTTTCGATTTAATTTTAAACAAGCGAGGTTTGTAGTTCCAGAACCCATTGTATTATCTAAAACCATATCGCCTTCATTGGTGTAGGTTTTTATAATCCATTCCATTAAATCAATACTTTTTTGCGTTGGGTGTTCGTTCTTTGTTTTGTCGGCGTTTGAAAATGTTAAAATACTTTTAGGGTATTTCATTTCGCTTTCATCGCTACCATTATTAAATAATGTACTTTGCCCCAAAGTATCTGTTTTATGTTGTTTTTTACCTGCTCTACTCCATTTCACACCAACTCTCATTTGCGGGTTATAGGTAGGTTGCTTATCATAAAAGCATACAATATCTTCGTGGCATCGCATCGGTTGCTTTTTCGCCAGCATTGGGTTCGTTACAGCCACTTTATCCCAAACCAAAGTATATTTAAACATTTTCAAATCATTGTTTATTAATATGCTTGTAAATGGTTGCGAAGCAGTTAAAACAATTACTCCGTTTGGCTTCAATACTCTTTTATATTCTTTCCAAAGTTCATTAAGTGGCAAAATACTATCCCATTTACAGGCAGTCGTTCCATAAGGCAAATCGCAAATAATAGCATCTATTGATTTATCCTCAATAAAAGGAAAAACATCAAAGCAATCAGCATTAACCAACGTACTGTGGCTAACAACGTGTATAGGTAATGTGGGTATTTTCTGTATATTCAACATTTGTTCTCGTATTTAAGTTTTTACTATTTTGATAGGGTAGTGCTTCGTAATCCCACACTACCCATACACGAACCGTTATGTGCCATTTTAAAGAGCGATACTACTCTCAACTTCATTTCCCCAAACATCCCAACCTTCGGGTGTAATTCGAGCAAACATTTCTAATTTCTGATATTGGTTTCATAATGTCTGTTTTTGCGTTGGAGTTAGTCTAACTACCTCTTTTTCAGTCAGTTTGTTTACTTTTTGCATACTTTTGTTGCGTATAGTGTGATGTTATAAGCTATTTTAAAGAGCGACACTGCTTTCGACTTCATTTCCCCAAACATCCCAATTTTCACGTTCACGCCTTGCAAACATTTCTAATCGTGGAGCATCAGAAACCGTTTCAATTAAGTCTTGAAAAAATTCAGGTTTTTTTGAATGTGCATTGTGTGGTCTTTTGGTATGAAACCAAGTTGTATCTACTCTTTCCACTTTTGGCATTTTACCTTTTCTTCCAAGTATTAAAAACTCGTTTGTAGGACAATATACACCGCCTTGTCCTTTGCCTCGTGGTGTTTTGCACCAAGTCAAAGTTTGGCAATACTTAAACCCCCAAGCCTTTAATACTTCAAAAGCATCAGGTAAATATTTCTGTGTAGTCCATAAATACAACTCACAATTTTCATCAGCTAATCCAGCAACATTTAAAGCCTTAATTTCTTCAACACTCATAGTTTCATAAGGCATATCATATTCTTTACAGTTCGGTCTTGTTTTAGGGTCTGCTTTACCCCACTTTCCGTATTTCCAAGGTGGGTCTGCTACTATTGTTTTATATTTTGTCATATCTCTAAATTAATTTCTGAATAAAAAACGGCACATAACACGGTATATAAGCAAGTTTGCCACAAACGGCATCGGTAACTTGAAACATTCTGCAAGGCAAACCTGCTCATATACCCACCGTTATAGCCAATTAAGAATTGACGACAGAATTAACTATATCTCGAATTTCCTGAGTATCTTCATAAACTTGGCTAATTATACCTCGAGTATCAATTTCTATTTCTATTCTATCCTCGCCAAATTCGAGAAATATTCTTTTTTCTCCTTCTTCAAATTGATAATTTAAGTCATTAACTAATTTTTCAAAGTCATCTTTTTTAACAAACCATTTTAAAGTAAATCCACACCCAGCACCTAATGCAGCCATAGCATAGTCATTAAATGGTTTTGTACCTTCTTTTTCGTTAACTAAATGATTATTATTCCAATATTCAAGGAACTCTGTAAGTGATTGTAAATTTGTTTCAAACATGATTTTTAAATTTAAGTGGCTATAACACAGCATAAAATTAATGCGGGTGTTTGTGCTAAATTGTTACTGCTTCCTTTTATCAAGTTCTTAGCGTGGGATAGGTTCGCAGCTTTGAAATCCCGCACTAATCTTATGCTCAACGTTATGCCCCATTAAAATTGAGACCGTGCGTATTTAAAATTGATTCGGCTAATGAAGCATCTTTATTAGCACTATTCAATCCTGATTTATTGTATTCAGGTTTTAAATAAGAAATTAAAGCTGATTCAATCTTATTCATTTTATGAGCAGGAACACGTAAATAAAATACTGCATCAAAAACTTTAAATTTCATGTGTTCAACCAATCTTTGATGTACATTTTCAGCCTGACCAACATAAACCACTCGTTCATTTTTGCATAAAAAATAAATGCAACTACCTGAATTAAATAGAGTTTTTGGAAGTTTAAAAAGTGAATCAATCTTACTTATTTCAATTGGTATCTCATCACTTGCCGTTACTTTTTCATCGTAGCATTGAATTTTTATTACGTCAGGAATTTTCTTTGCTTCAACTTGCATAATATCTAAATCAGATATTATTTCGTCATTATCAAATAAGTATATTTCTTCATATTCGCCTTTTAGTCGATAATGTTTTATTTCTCTTTTTTCGGCTAAATTGTTAATATACCCTGCAATTATTGAATCATGTGGCATAACAAATACACCATCTTTATTTTTTTGCAGTAATTTCATTCCGATAGCTTCTAAGGTTTTTTTGTTTAAATCCTGAGCCATTCTTAATTTTTTGTAGTTAAATTCTATTGGATTCATAAATTATTAAAATTAACTGGGCATAACACCGTATATAAAAAATAGCGGGTTTAGTGCTGTCCGTTTGGTTTGTACTCGTATTATCGTTTCTCATAGTTTGATAGTGCAGTGGTTTATATTCCCCAACTGCGTGTATTAGCGGAACGTTATATGTTAATTCAAGCATACTGCACTTATTTTTGATCGTTCAATATACATCAGTACCTTAGTTTCAGTCAGTACCTGTACCAAGTCAGGTAATACGCAAACGACCTCGCCCTTGTGTAATTGAGATCCAACAAAATAAACAATCGAATCGCCTTCAACTACTCGCATCATTGCTGAGTCGTAATCTTTACGGATCTGTTTAGCTCTTCGGTTCCCTCTCAGGATGTAAAAGACCAGGGTTATGATTATTAGTGAAACGGCGATCATCAGAATATAAAATTAGATTGTAACTGATCCAATTGAGTTTCAATAAACTTTACTTGTCCGCGTCCTTTTTCAACTATTGATTGAATTGAACCCTCTTTAAGTAAAGTTGCCCGTGTAAATGAAATAATCACAATCGGACGTTCTGGTCTGTATGGACAATAGGAAATCCAGTCAACTTGCTTAACTTCATCCGATACGGCAAAGTAGTTGATAATCTGAGGTAAATACGATGTTTCAACGCCCTCAAAATATCTTTGTAAATGAATTGCCCCGTCCATTGTGCATTTAACCTCCTGCACAATTCCGAGTTCTATGTTTATACCATCAGGTGAAGCCAAATGAATATCACTGAAATCTGATAAGATCGCTCCGACTTGTTCAACTTTTATTCCGGTTGCTTGTGTGTATGCTTCTAATGCTGTTAATTCGTTATCAATTCCGAATTGCATTTCTTCAGATACATAATCATCTTCAATCAACCAGCCTGGTAAGCGTTCGTTTAATAATTCATAAACGAGCCTGTTCTTTTTACCTGATATCACTTGTCCGAAACGAGTGCCACCAATCCGGCCCCGTTTTAATTCCAGCCATTTATCAGTTCTCTGTGTGGTGTAGTCTATTTTCATTGTTTTGGGAATAATTTGGTTTTCATTTCATCTTTAACATTTACGCAAAACGACTGAGCGTCCCTACTCAATCCGGTATAAACTTTTTGAAGTTCAATCAAAGTAGTACATTTTCTTAGATCGCTTATTTGTTGGGTGTAATCAACTTGAGCTATAACCGGCATAACGTTTTTAATTCTTAACGCTTCGACCATTTCACCGAATGCCTTTACGTTTTCAGCTTTGATTGTGATTGCTTTTCCTATCCAGTTTTCGATAAAAGGCCCGTAAAGTTTTGAGATAGTCTTACAGTTGGTTTTATTAAGAACCATCGGCTTAAGATCGCCTTTGAAATAAGCAACAAAGCAATTTTGAGTTTTGCCGTCTTGCGACTTAACATCCTCGTGAGTTGTCCGATCGATTATAACCGTCTTTTCTTCTCCAGGTTGCAATTCGTATGCACCCGTAAATTTGTAATCAAAATTTTTTTTCCAGTGTGTCATGATTGTTCGTATTAAGCGGCCGACCTAAGCCGACCGCTGATTAATAATTAAATACTTTCAATTTGTTGCGAAGCCCAAACTTTGAACGCTTCAAACTTCGATGCAATCACATTTAGAACAACCTGTGATTCTGCTTGTTTTAATTCAGGCAATACAGGCAAAGTAATTGATTGAACAAATACTTTCAGTTTATCTTTGTCTGGTGCTTTTGCGGCCTGTTTTTCACGTTCAATTCGCTCACGTTCAATCCTGATCGCTTCCTGTTTTGCTTTCAATTCAGCGGCCTCTTTTGCTTTCAATTCCACTTCCTGTTTTGCAATTATTGCGGCCTGTTTTTCACGTTCAATTCTTGCAGCGTCTTCAATCGCTTTTTGTTTTGCGTCTGATTCAGCCTTTTGTCTTGCTAATTCCTTAGCCTGTTTTTCACGTTCTGCAACGATTGCTTTCTCCCGTTTTTCGGCTTCGATTTTCAATTGTTCATTTTCAAGTCTTATCCGTTCACGTTCGGCGGCCTCTGCTTTTTCTCTTTCAATACGGTCAATTTCAGCTTGTTTTTCAGCCTGAATTCTTAATTCATAAGCCTGTTTTTGTGATTTGTAATACGCTTCAAAAACACTCTGATCCATCAGCCCTAACGATGCCGGTACAAATTCACCAAACTGAAGTAATAAATTACGTCTTTCGGTTTCAAGTTTTGCGATCCGTTCCTGTTCAATCAAAATGAAGTGTTTTTCAATCTTTTCAAGGTTTGACTCCATCTGTTCAATTGGTAGCGTTTCTTTGTTTTTCCAAGCATCAACGAAACGACCAGCGGCCAAAAAATACGCCTTTTGCGTTTTGTGAATGTCAGCGATTCCGGTACGGACTTTTATAAGTTTTAACCTGATCTGTTTTGCTTCATTACAAACGTCCTGAGTGAGTTCCTTTGTAATTACTTGTTCATAGAATTTAACTAATCCGTCACGCTCTGCAATTTTAGGAGCAAAAGCCTGTTCGATTGTTACAACCTGGACTTCATCAAGTCCGTACTCTTTTGGGTCAACTTTTACAATGTTCATTTTATTTAAGGTGTTTATTAAGGTGTTTACTCAATTCATCATTAAACTCCGTGTCAAAGTACTCATCAGCCATAAAAGCTTCAACTACTTCATACGATGTGATTACGTCACCGGCTTCATAACCGTCATTATTAACCATTGTGTAACCGTGTGCGATTATGGTCGCTAAGACCGACTGTTCACCTGATTCAAATTCAACGGTTTCATGTACGCCTAATTGGCCTGTTAATTCCTCTGCGATCCGTTCGCAGATTGATTCGAATGATAAATAATTGCTCATTTTGTTTGCCCGTGTGGCCGGTAGCGAAACCGTTAATGGTTTATAATGAATAGTTACGAATATCTGTTTCAGCCTGTTTGATTACTTTTTTCTCAAACTTAATCTGTTCTTTAAGTTTTATAATCTGTTCTTCTAAAGATATGATTGAAATTTGAGATTGTTGTCTTATAAAAATAGCCTTTTCAATCTGTTTACTTTGGAAGTTTTGAATTGCTGTTTCGATTTTAGTTTTCATTTTGTTTCTTTGTTTATGATGTAAAAGTAATACATTTTAAGATACAAAGTACAATAAAAGGTAATTATTTTGTAGTAAAAAGATACAAAGTTTTTTGCATTTGTAGAATAATATTCTATTAATAAAAAAAACCTCCGCTCAATTAAGAACGGAGGTAAACAATCCACCAATCACCAAGTAATGCCACCCTATTATGCCTGTGGCTCGAAATTTCTTTTACATAAGCGTTATCTTTTCATTGTAAATAGGTATTAGGAACTACAAATCTACAAAATAAATCAGCGTTTGTCAAGTCAAATCTTTAAAAAAGTACGACCAATCAAAACCAATACCAATACCAATATCGAAGCTAAGAACAACCTCCCAGCCCAAACCTGAAACCATTGCCACCCTGTTAACTCGTTTGTGACCAAAGGAGGTGCAACTTCTTTAACATATTGAACCCGATCAACGTACTTTATAGCACCCTTAACAATCGAAGCGATTGCAGACTCATTCTGGACCAACCGATGCACCAGGCGCCCATCCAGAACACGCGCCCAACTATCTGAATACTCCGTGTGAAGTTTCGAAAGTTCAGATTGAATAAGACCGCCCTTATCAACGTACACCGTTACCGAATCGTGAACCGTGTCGCCTTTGATGTACACGTATATCGTTGTATCACGAATGATTGTCTTTGTTTCGGTTATTGTTGTGACCGCTGGAGGGTAACGGTCGTAGCATCGTTCTTGAGTTATGCAGCCGGTCAATAGTAAAAGTACAATTATGTATTTCATTGTTTTATAAAATTAAGGTTTGCAAACTCTCCAAATAATTCTAAGGCTTCTTTATCATATACTTTTGCGGCTTCAACTTCTGAAATAAAATGGCCTAAATGCTTTTTTTTACGTTTTTTATCATTAATATAAGCCTCCCATAAATTATCTCTTTTAATAAAAGAAACACCTTTAAATATACTACTTTTATTAGTTGACTTAATTTTATTCATGTTATTTTCTGAACTTGTACAAACTCTCACATTTTCTTTTCTATTATCAAGTCCATTATGGTTAATATGATCAATGTATAAATCATCGCTAACATTTAATAAAAATCTATGCATTAACATGTGTTTTATAGTTCCTGAACTATTTTTTACCTTACCAATTGCATAGTTTGTTTTATCACATTTTAAAACATTCCATCTGTGTTTTGATAATCTTTCAAATTCATCATCATCTACTAAAGCGAAATATTTGCCTTTGTTTTTACCCTGTTGACTTAATTGTATTTCTTTCATAAAAACTAAAACCCTAAATGAATGCAAAGGCTATCCGGTTGACCTTTTGGTCTTATGGCAATGCAAACAATTAGGGATTTATTTCTTTTCATATAACCGT
>CAJBPB010000062.1 GCA_903957365.1 uncultured Bacteroidota bacterium | reverse complement strand
TGAACTGATCACTGAAACGATTGATTTTGCCAATCATCATACCAACATCCAGCCATACACGGTCAGTAATTCTACCTCCGATCATTTCCTTCAGTATATAATTTGTTTCTGACTTGTCTTTGACAGTGATAAGCTCTGTCTGGCTATACAGACTGGAATTGCCAAATGGTAAATAAACCAGTCCAACCGAAAATTGTCTGATAATATCCCCATTCAGTTGGGCAATGTTTGCTCCCAGTGTTGTTGCTACCCTGCCAAATGAATAACGGGCATGCAATGATGCGGACCAATCGTAGGTGAGGATAGTGTCTTCCTGAAAATCAGTGCGGTTTAAGTAGGTTGTAAACAAACCCACTGAATCATTGTATGTGATGTAGAAAGCAGTATCAGTCACCGGAAAACTATCATTGACTGCAATGGTCTGGGTTTGGTAAAGCCGGACAAGATGGGCGGCTGCAGTAAACGTTAACCTGCTCGAAGGCGACCAACGGGTTTGTAAATAAGCTGACCGCTGTAAAATTTGGTGGTCTGTATTCTTCGTTTTCTGTACTGAATCAACTGAATAATAATATGCTGACCCCCAGTCAAATGATACCGTTGAATCCTGTTTCAGATTGTTTTCAATATAAGCAAAACGGTCGGTAGCTTTGGTGTCTATCCACTGAAAGCCGGCATATAAAAGAAGATTAGGCCTCAATTGCAAAAATGTTCCTGCATCATAGATCTGGCTGTCATCATAAATACGTTGCTGCCCGAAAATAGAACTATCACCGGCCAGTTTCTTAAATCCCAGATTATCATTTTCATTTCTGTTGATCATTCCAATATCGGTATGAACTGAATTGACTCTGAATCCTTTTTTAATGGGGACGAATTCCTTTGCAGTGGGTAATGACCGGTTAAATACACTGCCAGCTTCGGTTAATCGAAAAGTTTCAAGCAGTGTGCCTGTCAGATAGGATTGGGCAGTTGGATCATAATTATTGAATTCCATTGCTTTGCGAAAATGTCTTTCTGCAACAGTAAATTTTCTCTGTTCATAGGCTGCAATTCCAAGGCGCAACCGAAGATAGTAGTAATCCACACCAGCGCGTAACGATTGTTTCCCAATGGTTTCAAGTGCCGGCCAGTCTTTTCTGTAATAACTATCCAGTGAAATACTATCGACCGTTTTATAATCAAGGTTTTGCCCAACAATAGTTGTTATCAACAACAAATTGATAATAAAAGCGAAAATAACTGACAGTTGGAATTTACAGGACACGTTCTAAATCTATTTTTCTATCATTGATCAACATAGTCATTCTGTAAAGTTGATTATTCCTGAATTCGATAGCGTAATTTCTCCTCGCATTCGTTTTTCCAAAGATAGAAAATTTCACTTCTGAGTGAACCTGAATTACCTCAGAATCGATACTATTTTTAATCTTTTTGTATTCGATGTGGTAATTTGCTTCCAGAAATCGATAAAATGGAGCAGTAAAATCCTGAATAATCCTCATAATTGGATTTGGGAATAATGAGAGTGGAAAATGATCTTCGATGACCAATCCCGGGTAAACGCCAATAATTATCTGGTAGGCTCCAAGGTAGAAATTGTAAAGGAGACTCGATTTATCTCCTTCATATTGTGTGAAATAGAAACTATCAGGTGTACGAACAAAATAAGCTTTCGCACCGGTTTCCGGACAAATGAAGTAGGTAAAATTGTAAATATCGGTTTCTGATAACCAGGTTATGGTACTGATTTTATTGTTTTCGGTCACGGTAAATTTGAGCTCCTGACCTGGAATAAAATGCAGGGCTTTGTCGAGTAAATCATTTATCTGATTATTACTGACCATTTCATTCAGCAATGGTTGAGCCAGACTGTGAAAGTTTATTTGCCCATTTTTCGACAAATAGGAAGTAAAGGAATATGCTAATGTATGTGCACCGATTTCAGGTGAGTTTTGAAACTGAAAATGAAGATGCGGATAGGGTGAACGGCCCGAATTACCACAGCTGGCAATCTGTTCACCTTTGCGCACATATTGTCCTTTTTGAACTAAAATGCTTTTTTCTTTAAGGTGACTCAACTGTGAAAATAAACCGGTAGCATGACTCATCACTATCGAATTTCCCCAATTGTTTTTCAAATTAAAGCCTCCAACTTCGTTATCCGGAATGGTATCTTCGATATCATAAATATAACCATCACCAGGTGCCAGAACAGGTTTATTATAACAATAGTAATCATCGAGGGCAAGACCGGCATCTTTATAGGTTTTACCATCATCGTCAACGAGTTCAAAATCCCAGGCATAACGCCATCCTTTCTGATGTGTATGTGCTCCCTCAATACCTTGGGTAACTTTCCAGAAGCCCTGAAATGGCAGTTTAACAGGAATTTTACCAAATTGTGCCAGTCGTGACTGGTTAATTAATTTTGCATACAGGTTTTTTTCAGGATTAAACTGCTGATAAACAACCAGCGATGGTCGGTCAGTATATCGTTCCCTTAGTTTGAAAGTATAAAGTAATAATATCACTACCAGATTGAATGGCAGTGAAAACACGGATAACTGAAAAGTATGAAGAATGGCCGTTCCTGAAGTAATGAGAAATGCAAGAATCGGAATCGTAATAAGCGTCCACAAGAGTGAAAGTAAAGAGGGAACTACAAAAAAACCTCCGATAGCAATCGCTGTCAGAATGAAGTTGAAGCCAATATAACTGTAATTCAGTTCGTCAATATTGGCACCAACGATCTCGTAAAAGATATAGGCACCGGCAAAACCGATGATAGAAAACAAAAACGCCTGTCGTGACCATATTATTAAACCAATGGCTATAAGTAATCCGGCAAATAAATGGTACTGAAAGAATATTGCTCCGAGCGACCTGAAGTAAATTTTTACAGGCAATGCCCAGTCAAGTGCATTGAACCATTCATATAAACGAAGCATTGGCAAACCACCAAGTGCATACATCTCATTCAATGTATAAATACCTCTTTCGCTAAGTTCAAGATGGGTTATTTGCCTGGAACTTAATGTTATTACCCAGATGGCAATTAAAAATGGTAAACTCAGATACGGAAGTCCGTATTTGTAAAGTACACCTTCCAGCGTAACGGTCAGTAAAAGTGTCAGAAGTGCAATAAATATAAGGATGATAAAGAAACTGAGATTTGGTTGAAAATAAACGCCCAGCCCAAGTCCTACAAGCAAAGCATTGAATCCATACAAGCCATTGGTAATTTGTTGCCGGTTAAACCCGATGAGGTAAGCGGCGATGTTGGCCGTTAAAACAGCCACCAAACCGCTGATACCCGCATGAAGGTCGAACATTGTGACCAATATGATCAGAATTCCCATTACCCGGTTTTTCGCAAAGAAAATCTGGGTATAACTGTTGGTAATGCTTTGCATGAACAAAGGAAATAATATGCTCAGGCGATTTTGTTTCATAATTCGAAAGTAGAGAGATGGCTCGGAACAACTTCAAGTTCAAGCAGATTTTCAAGTGACTCGTTGTTTCTGATAACATGTACTTTACCGTCCATATCAATCATTACTACTTTGGGCCGGAGTGTGATAAACTGCATCCATTGGGTCATATTATAGGCTCCGACATGGTGAACAACCACCTGATCACCTTTGTTTAACAGTGGCAGTGTAATATTGTCACGTATCACATCGATGTTCATGCAAAGAGGTCCGTACAGCACGGTGTCTTCAGTATAGGATGTAAATTTTTGTGCGGGTGTTATCTTGTGTGCATACCAGAATGCCGTGAATAAAATATTTACCCCGATATCAAGAATGGTACTTCTTCTGCCATCAGAAAGCCGTTTATTGGCAATTACTGAACCCAACAACCATGCAGCATCGTCAATCAGTGCTCTGCCTGTTTCAAGTATTAGCAATGGAGGGTTTTTGGGACGGAAATCACTGTTTATCAAAGCTGAAGTAATGGCTTCGGCAAACTCATCAATGGTGGGATTGGTATCAACACCCGGAAGATATGCGCCTTTAAGCGTGTTTCTTGATGCAAATCCGCCACCCATATCAATGTATTTGATCTCGTGATCATATTTCTGCTGCAGGCGCTGGGCAAGATTTGTGAGTTTTGAAGCAGCCACAGCATAAGCGTTTGGCGATAACATGAATGTGCCAATATGGGTATGTAATCCTACCAGATCCATTGTGCCGGAAAACATGATTTTATTCAAGGCATCCCATGCCTGTCCGTTTTCAAAATTGAATCCAAACCGATCCCAGACCGGATAAACGCCTGTGTCCATGTTCACACGGATAGCAACTTTAGGTCTTTGTTTGGTCGACTTGGCAATCTCTTGTAACATATACAGTTCATCCAGGTGATCAATATGAATCAATGAACCATTTGTAACCGCCTTACGCAAATCCTGTTCCGATTTATCAGGTCCGTTGAAAATTATATTTGCTCCCGGAACGCCATTCTGAATGGCTTTGTCGTATTCGAAACCCGAAACAACCTCAGCCCAGGCGCCTTCCTGATGGAAAACATTACAGACAGCATTCAGGTAATTGGTTTTGTAGGACCATGCAAACTGAACCCTTGGGTAACGTGTTTCAAATGCTTGTTTGGCTGTTTGAAATGTTTTGCGGATTCTGCGTTCCGAAATAACAAATAATGGAGAACCATATTTTGCTATAAGATCTTTCACAGCAGCGCCTTCGATATGCATTACCGGTTCATATTCGGTGCGCATACCAAATTTATTAGGCATATTGCTTTCAAGTTTCTTGATAACAGGTCGTTCGTATCTTTTTTTAGTAATCATAATCGTTTAATTAAATATTTTAAAGTTCTCCAAGTGTTGAAATTTTCTCGAATTCGGATAAGTCCACAATCATATCCCAAGCATAACGTATAAACATTTTCCCAACTTCATAAGTTGTAAATGGTTCAGTTGGCCAGCCCATTGCGAGACGTGTGAGTGCCTCCGGAATGTTTTGTCCGACTCCGACAGCCAGATAAATCCAGGCTGGAATCCTTGGATTGATTTCAAGCAGGTAATAGTTTCCCTCTTTATTTTTCATCAGTTCAAGCTCGAAAGCACCGCGCCATTTTGTTTCGCTGAGAAATTTGTGTGTGAGCTTAAGTGCTTTTTTATCATCAATCGATATACCTCCCCAGGCTTTGCCCTTGTCGGTGATATATTGCTTGCGCATAGGAACTGCGGCAATGGTGTTGCCATTTCCGTCGCCTAATCCGGTAACATTGTATTCAGTACCATGGATAAATTCCTGAATGATAATGGGTAAGCCCCATTTGGCAGAGATTTTATTGAATGCCGATTTCACCTGATCAAAATTATACGCCAGGGTAGCATCATAATACTTTCCTTTAACCACGAGTGGCCATTCATATTCCTTTTCGAGGCTAAGCGCTTCGCTAGGGGTGTAAACTGCTTTACTGCGTGGAACGTGCATATCGTATTTAGCGCCAAAATCGGGCAGATTCACTTTGTGACGCTCTTCAAACTGCTCAAGTGTCGGAAGAAAAGTATGAATTCCTTTTGCCTTAAGTTTGGGCGCCAGTTTAATAAAGGAATACAGTTCGGCATCAAAATTTGGAATGATGACATCCAGTTTTTCTATTTCGTGGATATAATCCAAACGATCCGATAATATTTCTGTACCGCTCGAAGGGTAGGGGATGTGGTAGGTTTTATCAACCAGATCGTGCATATAAATCCCTGGTTCGAGAGATTCGTAGGATAATCCGATGATACGGCAATTGAAAGAGGCTGCTTCGCGCAGTCCTCTTATGACAGCGACGCCCGGACCCGGACTGTCGATTGCATTCAGTCCTGTGACACCAATGGTTAGTGTGGGCTTATTCGTCTTCATTCTGCATCAGATGGTATTGTTTCATCATATCGATGAAATCATTAAAATCACGTTCGATATTTATCTTTTCCGCCTGAAAGTCTTTTTCGATGCTGGTTACAATCTCTTCCTGCGACAATCCTTGTCGAAGCAGATTCAACATTTCCAATCCAATCGGGTTAACCGAAAAGGACTCACCGGATGCAGGATTAAAGACAAAACCACTGTCGCTTACTGCAATGTTATTTTTTAAATTCATATACTATGTTATTTAAGTTGCAAGATTAACATCATTTGTTCACAGACGATGTATAATTTTATCTATTTGATGTATAAGATTATAATCAGATCATTTTATTTTGGATTGAAATTGGAAACACTTTCAATAAAACATAAAACTAAAGGAAGAATTTTTATACACATACTTCAAAAATCAATGGATTATTCTTTTTTCATCAATACTTAATTTGGTTTTCAGATACCAACTCCAATCCGTTCTTTGTCAGGCAAAGCTTTGTATTCGGTTACCGAATAACCAGTAATCTGTTTAAATTGTGTTGAAAGGTATTGTACGCTGCTATACCCCATCATAAATGCGATTTCACTCAGACTTTGTTCGTCAAGCTGAATAAGTTCCTTTACTTTTTCGATGCGCTGAAGTATTATGTATTTCTCAAGGGTGATATTTTCGTGCTTTGAAAAAACCGTTGACAGATGCTGGTAACTTTTATCGAAGCGACTCACCAGAAAATCAGAATTGCGAATCATGGCGTTAAAGGTTGAATGATGGACCAGTTCGACAACGGTATGTTTAATTTCTTCGACAAGGGCAGTGTCTTTGTCAACAATTATTTCAAATCCATTCGAAAGAAATAGTTCTTCAATGGTTGAAAGCTGAATCACTGCCGGCTCATACGACAAACACATATCACCGAGTTTTGCTTTCACAACTTCTACGCCAATGCGTTCGAACTCAAGTTTCATGAGTTTAATGCAACAATCACAAAGCATATTGCGTAACAGGAACCGATGTTGAACTTTAGTTGACAAATGGTGTTTGTGTTAAGGGTGTCAAAGATAATTAATTTGATTTACCTTCATTGTAAGCATTCTGACCAGTAATTGATAAACAGGTGAAAGGTAGCAGACAATAATTCATTTCTGAGGTTTGGAGTAGTTAGACCACTGTGAGACGCCAATCTTATTGTCGTTGCATAAATAACTTATATCTTTGCATTTAATAATGAAAAATTTCACTGTTCTAAAGGGTAAATAAGGATCACACTATTTATGAAACACTACAAAAATCTTCTTTTTTATATTGTGGTGATCAGTGTATTCTCGTTCCTTATATTTTGGATTTTTGAAGCGGGCAGGGGACTGGAAATAAACCGTAAAATCGCAATTGGCGGGATTGTCGGTGATCATTGGGTAGATTTTATTAAATCACTCGTATTTAACCTTAAACATCCTTTGGCATTATTGCTGGCTCAAATCGTGACTATTATTGTTGTGGCACGGTTTTTCGGTTTCCTTTTTAAAAGTATTGGTCAGCCCACTGTTATTGGTGAAATTATTGCGGGTATTGTGCTTGGTCCGACTGTGGCAGGTTATTTTTTTCCTGGTTTTTCTGAAAATCTTTTCCCTGCCAATTCTATTGATAATCTGCAATTGTTAAGTCAGGTTGGACTAATACTGTTCATGTTTATTGTGGGTATGGAGCTTGATTTGAAGATTTTAAAAAATAAAGCCAACGATGCGCTCGTAATAAGTGGTACCAGTATTATTTTCCCGTTTACATTGGGAATTGGACTTGCTTATTTTATTTATGAATCATTTGCACCAAGCGGTATAAAATTTTCCTCCTTTAGTCTGTTTATTGGAATCGCAATGAGTATCACCGCATTCCCGGTTTTAGCGCGTATTGTGCAGGAAAGAGGTATGCACCGTACACGTTTGGGAGCGGTTGTGATAACTTGTGCTGCAGCCGATGATATTACTGCCTGGTTTTTGTTGGCAATTGTTATTGCTATTGTGAAAGCAGGATCTTTTGTTAGTGCTTTGTACATCATAGCTTTATCGTTGCTTTATGTTTTGATAATGTTAAAGGTAGTTCGCCCTTTTTTACAACGCATTGGTGAGTTACATGCCTCACGTGAAAATCTTACCAAGCAGATTGTAGCGATTTTCTTTTTAATACTTATTCTATCTTCGTTTGCCACCGAAGTTATCGGAATCCATGCCCTGTTTGGAGCCTTTATTGCCGGTGTAATCATGCCTGATAATGTTAAATTCAGAAATATTTTCATTGAAAAAGTTGAAGATATTGCATTGGTTTTATTACTTCCGCTTTTTTTCGTTTCTACTGGATTACGCACTGAAATAGGTTTATTAAATGAATGGTATTTATGGCAGATCACCGGACTGATTATAATGGTAGCTATCATTGGAAAATTCTTTGGAAGCACACTTTCAGCCAAATTTGTAGGGCATAACTGGAAAGAGAGTTTGATAATTGGCGCACTTATGAATACCAGAGGATTGATGCAGTTGGTTGTACTGAATATTGGTTTCGATTTAGGTGTGTTAACAGCCGAAATGTTTGCTATGATGGTAATTATGGCACTTGTGACTACTTTTATGACTGGGCCTGCATTAAGCATTATAAACCGCATTTTTAAAGACAAGGAAAGTGATAAAACTGTCGCTGAACCTATTCTGATCGGTCAGGTAATGCGGGTGTTGGTTTCATTTGGGAATCCTGAAACCGGCAGAGTTCTTTTGCGGCTGGCAAGTAATTTCATGAGAAAGCAGGAGATGTCGGAAGCAACCGCTGTGCATTTCAGCCCTTCAACAGAGATGAACCATTACAATATTGTCCAGTATGAAAAGGAAAGTTTTGGTCCGGTTACCAATGAAGCACATTTATTGAATCAAAAAATCAACACCATTTTTAAAGTTTCCAATGATTTCTATAATGATATTATCGAAGAGGCGAACAATGGAAAATATAATCTTTTACTCATCGGAATAGGTCAATCCATTTACGAAGGGAGTTTTCTGGGACGCACCCTTGGGTATTTGAATGCATTGTTGCGACGCGACAGAATTATTAAAAAAGTAACCGGAAAAGAAAGACTGTTTGAATATTCAGCATTTGAAGAGCGGAACAGATATCTGTTCGAAGGCAGTGAAATTCCGGTTGGCGTATTTGTGAACAAGAAATTTGCAAAATGCGAGCAATTGCTGCTTTCTATTCATTCAAAATCTGATATTTTTCTTATTGATTATGCCTTGTTGATATTTGAAAATACTGTCTGCAATATAACAATCTATGACCCTTTAAAAATCATTTTGAGCCGTCAGCAACAGATTCAATCCTTACAGCGACTTTTTCGTTTGAATGGAGGAAAAGTGAACATCGTGACTGCCAACGGAATGAAAAAGGAGCAGATGCAAAAGCACGATCTTCTGCTGGTAAGCGCACTTGGCTGGAAAGAAATGCTTGACGCAAAGGATGTCTGGTACGAATATGCACCTTCCACATTGATTTTGAAAGATAGAAGTATTAGTACGCTGAATTAATCTTTGTAAGCAGATCTTGCAAAAATGCATGCTGCATAAGTTGATTTAATAACCCGACATAGTAAAAATCTCTTAAATCGCGATAACAGTAATTTTTATAACTGTTTCTTTACGTCATATCATGACAAAAGAACGATTTTCAAAACAAAATTACTTGTAAAAAATCAGCATTGGAATAATCAACTTCGACGCAGTATTTCTATAAAATAAGGTGGTTGATTGACGATAGAAAATAATTTTTTCTCATTTGAACAATCTCATTTTCCAACTGTTTCACTAACACATTAGAAACTTGGAAACGAAAAAAGTTTATTTCGTTTCCAAAATTATTTACTTTTGCAAAAAAAATATGCCGATGGAAGATAAACTGGAATCGATTTTGAAAGGTGCTGGTGTGCTGTTTAAAAAATACGGTATTCGCAGCATATCGATGGATGATATTGCGCGTGAGCTTGGTATATCTAAGAAAACACTATATCAGGCTGTCGACAACAAGACAGAACTTGTTGAATATTTATTGAATTATATGATCGAAAAAGGTGATTATAATTGTTTGCGGGACTTGACAAAAGAAATGAACGCCATCGATATCCTTTTGACTGTAAGTCACAGGGTTAGCGAAGAAATTAAAGAGATCAATCCGGTTCTTGCGTTTGATCTGCAAAAATTTTACCCTTCTATTTACCGCGATTTTGTTTTAAAAAAACGCGATCATGTTTTTGGACAGATCAAACGGAATTTTGAACAGGGAATCCGCGAAGGGCTTTACCGCTCCGATCTCGATGTTGAATTGGTATCACGCCTGTATGTACAGAAACTGATTGATGTTCACAATCCGGATTTTTTGTCTTCCGGCGATTTCTCTTTCGAAAAAATATTCCAGGTGATGTTTGATAACCACATCCGTGGAATCGCAAACGCCAATGGCCTGGCACATTATGAAAACCAAATTATTAAGTTAAATATCAATACAAACCCATGAAATTATCAATTATCACAGCGGTCGTAACGGCCTTGCTGTTGGTGCCAATGACCGTCCGATTGTCTGCGCAGGGTAATCAGTCGACCACCATTTACCTGAGTCTGCCACAGGCCCAGGAATATGCCATCAGCAACAACGCAAATATTAAAAATTCGGCACTCGATATCGAGATTGCCCGTAAGAAAATCAATGAAATCACTTCGATTGGTCTGCCGCAAATCAATGCACAAGCCGATTATATGCATCTTTTCAAAGTTCCCGAACTGGCATTCGGTGGTTATACTTATCTGGCAACCGATTTACCTGCCGGAACCCCCATTACCTCTGATGACATTACAAACAATCTGGTATATATCGGTTATAAGCCAACTGACCCTATTCCACTCGGAGTAAAAGACAATGTCACACTCGATCTTACTGTTTCTCAACTTATTTTCAGCGGTGAATATCTGGTCGGATTGCAGGCTACAAAAGTATTTTATCAGATTTCGGAACAAAGTATGCAGAAAACGGAACTCGATCTGAAAGAGGCCGTTTCCAATTCCTATCATCTGGTACTTGTGTTGGGTCAGACCTATGAAATTCTCAAGCAATCCTATGATAATCTGAGTAAAACCCTGATTGAAATGCGTGCGATGAACGAGCAGGGTTTCATTGAAAATACGGATGTTGATCAGATTGAACTCACTACATTGAATCTTGAAAACGGATTGAACTCATTAAGTCGTCAGCTTGATGCTTCAACATTACTGTTGAAATTTCAATTAGGAATGCCATTTGATACCCCACTGGCACTGACTGACAGCTTGGAAAATCTGGCCAACGATCTTCCACTTGATGTCCTTATATCTGAAAAATTTGATATAAATAAAAATATCACGTATCAGATTCTTCAAACACAGGAGTCGTTGGCTGAATTAAGCCTGAAACGTGAGAAAACAACTTATCTTCCAACTTTGGCCGCTTTTTACAGACATCAGGAAAAGCTAAACACACCCGAATTTGATTTCAATCCGAAGGATGTTTTTGGCATATCACTCAACATACCGATTTTTGCCAGCGGAGGAAAAAACAGTAAAGTGAATCAGAGGAAACTTGAACTGGAGAAAGTGATTAATACCAAGGATAATGTTGCCAATGGACTGGAACTTGAATACACAAATTCGCGCAACGAACTGGTAAGCGCCTATGATAAATACCTCAACGATAAAAAGAACATTGAACTCACCCAAAGAGTTTATGACAAGACTTTAATCAAATTCAAGGAAGGACTTTCGACAAGTTTGGATCTTACAAATGTTCAGAATCAATACCTTACAGCACAATCAAATTATTTCAACGCAGTATATACTTTGATTACTGCAAAGAACAAACTCGATAAATTAACAAATAAGCAGTAATCAGATGTTAACACGAAATACATTGAAAATCATGAATAAAAACTTAGTGTTTATCGCCTTGATGGCGTTTGCTGTGTCATGCAGCAGTCCGTCCGATAAAAAATCGGAACTTAACAAACT
>CAJBPB010000061.1 GCA_903957365.1 uncultured Bacteroidota bacterium | reverse complement strand
TTTGATGCCCCGCAAGATACACCTGCCGGCGATGAGGCGGAACTATTGGGAATATTGATTGAAAAATATGAAGATGAGCATTATCCAATTGAAGCGCCTGACCCGATTGAAGCAATTAAGTTTCGAATGGAGCAGATGAATATGGATAACCAGGATTTAGCCGATGTGATAGGATATAAAAGCAGAGTTTCTGAGATTTTTAATCGTAAAAGAAAATTGACCCTTAAAATGATAAGAAATCTTCATGACAAGTTGAAGATACCATACGAATCCTTAATTACTGATTATAAACCTTGAAACATTCGACGGACGACGGACTGATAATTCAATAGTGCCGGCAACTCCGACATGATTATCCTCCTTCAAAGCACCATTCTCGCACAGCCCGTATAACTCCAGAGAATGAAGGAACGAAGGTGGGGGGAAATTTAAATCTTGAGACAATCCCCACGAACATTCGTTTAAACAAGTTCCAGATGGTTTTTCACCTTAATAAACTACTTCGTTTGGTATATTGTTTATTTGTTGCAGGAAAATCTTTTTCAACAAATTCAATTTCGCAATGATCCGGCAAATTCTCGAAGGCTGATAAAAGATCATCTCAGTGGCAGAATGTCCCGTACAGAAAATTAGCAAGACAATGTTAGATGATAATTTACATAAAACAGACGCGGAGTGTACTGAAATATTGAATTATATTTTCTGTGACGCTTTGAGTTTGTATAAAAAAGTGGATCATTTCGACATAAGTGATTTCAAACAGGATGAATTAATTGGAATAAATGAACTTGAAGAGTTTTTATATATTCTGGGACTTGCGGTATATGATATTTTTTCAAATAACCATGATGTTATCGGATATGATAAAAAAACATTTGATCTTGGTTCGTTAAGAGGAAGTGGCCATTTTATTGCAGATTTCTTGAATGAAAACTATAATAACCCATCTAATAGTTATGAATACATGGATTTTTATATGGGTACTATTTGGATAAGATCAAGGGGAGACCTGACACCGTTCTATGAGTTTATTTTTTTAAAGCTAAAAGAATTTCACTGTGATTGGAATTACTTTTTTCCATTAAATCAAATCGTTAAAGCTTATAAAAATGTATATGGAGTATTGCCAAACGGGCACCCACAAAAGGAATTTGAATAATCCACCTGTGTAACAACCTGTTTGCCATAGAGCCTTTATCAAACGGGACCGACCGAAAGTTTGAATTTTTCCTTCATCCGTTTTCATTTGGTGAAATGGCCGATCATCACGGGTTCCTCACCGAAAAAAGATTGCTGGAACACCGGATGATATATGGGTACTATCCCGACATAGTGCTAAACCCTGGAAATGAAATGAAACTTTTGAAATCTCTTGCTTCCGATTTTCTTTATAAGGACCTGCTTACAGATAAGGCGGTTTGACCAGAACAGTTACGGATTCCAGAACAGCTGATGATATTATTGATTATATCGAATCTTCCAGAGTCAATACAAAAGAAATTGAAACTATTTCATGAAGTATTAACTTGATACAAATATTTGCATCTATCTTTTTAAGGACAATATTCGCTGAATGAAAAGATGTTTTTAATGCTATTCGAATTTTTGGAAAAGAAAAGGCCAGACTTCGCACAAAAGGAGATATTATCAGCGATTTTGATTTATTGATTGGCGCAACTTCTATTTCAAATAAAATGGTTATGGTTACCAGAAATGTTAAAGAATTTAGCAAATTGAAAAATATTCAGATTGAAAACTGGATACTCCGTCATCGGTCCTCCGTCATCGGTCCTTTATTTCAATTCGTAATTTGTACTTCTTCCTCCTGCTTCTTCCTTTTTTAATATATTTTTACCTATTAAATCGTTAATATCCCGTATTGCGGTATCCTTTGAGCATTTAGCAATTTTTGCCCATTTAGAGGAGGTGAGCTTACCCTCAAATCCGTCAAAAACTTTGTTTAACAACTTCTTCTGTCTTTCGTTGTCCACTCCTTTAGCACATGGTTGACTTAGATTAATTATCTTTGTAAAAAAGGACATTATGCTCACAAAAGAAAAAGTTATATCCGGTATTCAGAAACTTCCGGATAACGTGACAATTGATGAAATTCTTGATCAAATTGTACTTCTTGAAAAAATCGAAAAAGGGCTGGATCAGGCCGACAACAATCTTGTGCTTTCAGAAAAAGAGCTGGATGCAAAAATTGTTAGATGGCTCGACTGATTTGGACTATTCAAGCTGCAGAGGATCTTGAGAACATTTTTTCATATATCTCGAAAGATTCCATTAAATATGCAAGAATTCAAGTTATCAGAATTCGCGAGCAGGTGAATATTTTAAAAAATCATCCTCAAATGGGTAGAATTGTCCCTGAAGTTGGAAATGAAAACCTCCGGGAAGTAATTTTTGGCAGTTACAGAATTATCTATAGGTATAATTCCGGTAATTTGATCGAAATCATTACAATTCATCACTCAGCAATGCTCCTTAAATTGTAATGGAGACATTCAAACAATTTTGTTATCAATTTTACCACCATATCCCAGATTGTCAATCATTAATTTCAGTTTCTGATAATGCAACATGATTTGCGCAATGCTTTGTCACGAAAACCAGGCGCCTGCACAAAAATGATTATTTGATTATTTCGATTCTGTCGGTATATACATTTATCAGGCTACTATCAGCAATCAGGGTTTCAATATCAGGCCACATTCTGGATATAAGAAAATGAAGCTCTTTAATTCTCATGTTTCCAAACTTACAATGGATAACCTTCGGAGGAGTCCCTTGCAACAGAACCTTGTGAGAAAAATCAACATCTTTCGTAATAATTATCAGTTTGTGATCACGTGCATATTCCCAGATAGTTTCATCGCTCCATGAGTCATTCAGATCATTTACGTGAATAAAATCAGGATTGTTCCAAAGCCCAAAATAATAAGGCAGATTCGCATCAACCAAATATTTAGCCATCACGCGAATGCTTTTACAGAATATTGATGGTTCATCAATTCAGCGGCAAACTTTATACAAGCGCTGATATCGTCATGTTCCAGGGTGGGATATTGGTGTAAAATCTCATCAATGGAGTCTCCCGAACTTAAAAACTCTAAAACCGTTTGTACAGTAATGCGTTTGCCTCTGATTGTGGGCTTCCCATTGCAAACAGAACTGTCAATAGTAACCCTGTTCAGTAAAGTATCCATAATTTTAATTTCTTACAAAGTTAATTATTCCATGAAATATCCATAGGAACAATGTTCATGCAAACCGTTAATGATAATTATGGATATTCCATGTGACCATTGAAATCAAAATTATTAACACATGAATCATAATCAACTTCAAATTTGAATATCCAGGTTGTAAAATCATGTCCGTTGTCGGAGCCCGCCCCAACTTCATGAAAATTGCCCCATTTATCCGTGCTATTAACAACCACAACTTGAACCGGAGCGAAGCCATACGACAGACGACGGACGACGGACGACTGACGACGGACGACGGACGACGGGCGCCGGTCATCTTACTTGAAGTCAACATCGAAGAAAACATAAATAACCTGAACCCGAAAGAAAAAGTGCTCCTTCCTTTCGATATTAGTGTAAAATTGTTAACCAGTTTCAAAGAGAATTTACTTTCAATTACCAAAATGGTAACATTTTTATTATCTTTGTCTGAATTATTGAAAAATCAATGAGGGTAATTGCTAAAAAGGCACTTCGGGAATTTTGGGAGAGACAAACTGATGCAGAGGAACAACTTAAGACATGGTATAAAGAAGCTTCAAAAGCCGTTTGGTTTTCTCCGAATGATATCAAATCGGAGTATTCAAAAGCAAGTATATTAAAGAGCGGAAGAGTTGTTTTCAATCTGTGTGGTAACAAATACCGGTTAATCGTAAGGATAAACTATACACGAAGTTGGGTTTTTATCAGATTCATTGGTACACATGCAGAATATGATAAAATAGATGCAGATAAAATTTAAATGATATGGATGTAAAAGTTATAAAGACCGACGAAGAATATAATCAGGCGCTGAAGCGGCTTGAATGCATTTTTGATGCCCCGCAAGATACACCTGCCGGCGATGAGGCGGAACTATTGGGAATATTGATTGAAAAATATGAAGATGAGCATTATCCAATTGAAGCGCCTGACCCGATTGAAGCAATTAAATTTCGAATGGAGCAGATGAATATGGATAACCAGGATTTAGCTGATGTGATAGGATATAAAAGCAGAGTTTCTGAGATTTTTAATCGTAAAAGGAAATTGACCCTTAAAATGATAAGAAATCTTCATGACAAGTTGAAGATACCATACGAATCCTTAATTACTGATTATAAACCTTGAAACATTTGACTGACGACGGACT
>CAJBPB010000060.1 GCA_903957365.1 uncultured Bacteroidota bacterium | reverse complement strand
TTCATAAGCGGGCATTTCATCGCGGCCTTTGTCGGTACGATAGAAAATTTCGCCATCGGTAGAAGCCTTCCACTCCCCACAAAAGACTCAGTGATAGCAGTACATGCATATCGTTCGAGAAAACATACAGATTGGCTTTCGGTCGCTGACTCGACAACCGCAGGGCCGAATAGCCGGTATGTGTCACCACCACAATGGCCCTGGCTTCGGTATGCTGTGCCATCTCGCAGGCGGAATAAAGAATGGAGTCGCTCACAAACCTTGGGCTGCTGCTGTTGGCTGGCGCATAATGCTGGTAATAAATATCTTCGTAGTCTTCGATCTGACTGATGATTCGTTCCATGATATGGATGGTCTCAACCGGATATTTTCCAACAGAAGTCTCACCACTCAGCATCAGGGCATCGGCGCCATCAAGCACCGAGTTGGCAACATCATTCACTTCGGCCCGGGTTGGCCTTATGTTGGTGATCATGGCTTCCATCATCTGGGTCGCTACAATGACCGGACGGCCAAGGCGGTGGCACAGTTTGATAATCTTTTTCTGAATCATCGGAACCTGTTGCATCGGGACTTCCACACCCAGATCGCCCCGTGCAATCATAACCGCATCGGTGGCTTCCACGATGGCTTCGATGTCGGCGATGGCTTGTGGCTTCTCTATCTTGGCGATGATACGCGGTTTGTGCACCGAAGGATGCGCATTGATCAGTTTGCGTAATTCGATGATGTCGCTGGCATTACGGACAAATGATAGCGCGATCCATTGTACCTCATGGTCGAGAAGGAAGGCAAGATCCTGCAGGTCTTTTTCGGTGAGCGAGGGCAGGCTGATTGAAGTCTCGGGCAGGTTCACACCTTTGCGCGGGTACAATTGACCTTCGTTCACGGCTTCCAGTGTGACTTCATCCACCCCGTTGGTGGCGATCACCTTCAGGGCGATCTTGCCGTCGTCGATGAGGATGGTCTCACCCGGACGGGCATCCAAAGCAAAGGAAGAATAACTGATATACACCATCGAGGCATCGCCGGTCATCGGACGGGTGGTAAAAATAATCCTGCTTCCGCTATGGAGCGGTATAAAGTCGCATGAGAAATCACCCAACCGTATTTTCGGACCCTGCAGGTCGGCCATCAGCGCCACCATGGTGCCTTTTGATTTGTTGAGCGAGCGCACCACTTTCATCACCTCCTGATGATCGTTGTAGCTGCCATGTGAAAAGTTCAGACGACAGACATCAAGCCCGGCATCAAACATTTTACCAAGCACCTCTTCCGAAGACGATGCCGGTCCGATGGTTGCGATAATCTTTGTTTTCATGAAAGTAGCGTTATGCGTGGTTAAAATTGAATTAACGGGTTGCTTTAAAGGTCGGTCTGAAATTATTTCTGCAATCGTGACAGCAGGCGCCGGTTGCTTCGTTCGATGCTAAGCTCGTGCAGGTCAATCTGTTCGAGCAGCGAATCAATCCCTTTGTATTTCTCCCATTCAATCGTATAAGACAGGATTACTTTGGGGATGGTGCGGATGCTACGTTTGATCTGATCGATTGGCAGACTGGCCAGATTGTTGCGTATGATCAGCAGAAAATCGGTCGATTGCGGTAGTCTGGTCAGACCGGTAACCGTCTTATTGAGCATGACAAGGTTGTGAACACTGCCGTTTTCACCCTGGTTAAAATAATAGAATGAAAGTTCTTCGCTGAGTTTCTGGTCAGTGTACATCAGATTCTGTTTCTTGGTCAGGTTGAGCCGCAGCAGATTGTTGAGGTGCCATGCCATGATAAAATCACTCTCAGCAGAACTGATTCCGAGGATAAAAATATCGTCGAAAGGCTCTGATTGCAGGACATTCTTTTTCGTTATCACCGTTAAATTTTTGGCTAATTTACAAAAAGTGGTCGTTGAAACTCAAGCATGTGAAAGTAATAATTCAGGATTGGCAATAATTCGTACTAAACTATAAGCCCATAGCAGGAGCTAAAAAGTTCGCTGCCGGGGCATGTGCAGCGATGAAAAGCGGAATTTATATTTGGCAAATGCGATGCATTGCCGGGGTGACCAATTAATAGAAGTTTTTCCTTCTGTGAAACTCCTTTCAAAACTCTGAGGAACTCTGTGGTTTCACTAATTGATTTTTAACACAGAGTTGAACTGTTTGATTAAAAAATTAAGAATTAACAGCAAAGGGCGCCGGGAATTTACGCAAAGTGCGCAGAGAAAATCGGTGTTAATTCATAATGCAGAATGGAAGAGGAGGGAAGTTGGAAGCTGGAAGTTGGAAGCTGGAAGCTGGAAGCTGGAAGCCTGAAGTGAACCCGGCCACTGAGCCCTTCGACAAAAGCTCAGGGGCCACCTGTCGAAGTGAGCCACTATGGTTTCATTTTCAAATGTCAAGACCGGTGCATATCGATGACGTTGTTGAACGAAGGAAGTCAATAATCAAACCTTCATCAGTGCATTCATGGTCTTCTCCGATGCAAGCTGCTCCGCGCCCTTGATTGAGAAATCAGTTCCCTGTCCGTATAGATTCCCGTCAACAGAGATTTCCACCACATACTGGCGGTGGTAACCTTCACCTACTTCATCCACAACATTGAATTCGAGCTGGTGTTTTTCTTTTTGAGCCCATTCGATGAGGCGGCTTTTGTAGTTGGTATCGTTTTTCTCGAGTGAATCGAGATCGACGTGCATTTCGATGATCCGTTTGATCAGAACCTTACGTGTGAATGTAAATCCTTTGTCGAGATAGAGCGCACCGATGAAGGCTTCAAAAGCATCACCATTGACTGATCTGAAAGGGTTTTTCGATTCTTTGGAGAATATAACAAGCTTATCGAGACCCAGTTTCTGGGCAAGCTTACCCAGGGCAATACGGTTTACGATCTTTGACCGCATCTCGGTAAGGAATCCTTCGTTTTTGTAAGGGAATTTTTTGAACAGGTATTCAGCAACGATGGCCCCCAACACGGCATCGCCAAGGTATTCGAGGCGTTCGTTACTCATTTTGAGTCCGTTGAGACTCTCACTCGAAACAGATTTATGTTTAAAGGCGAGCTCATATAAAAAAATATTTCCGGGCCGGAACCCGAAAATATTCTTTATTGATTTTGAAAGTTCTTTATCAGCTTTGAAAAATAAGCGAACAGGACCAAAAAGTGCCAAAGTACTTTGATTACTGATTGAATTTCTTAAAAATGAGTGATGCATTGTGTCCGCCAAACCCGAATGTATTGCTTACTGCAGCGTTAACAATACGTTTACGTGCTGTTCCATAAGTGAAATCGAGTTTGCTGTCGATTTCCGGATCATCGGTAAAATGGTTAATGGTAGGTGGAATAATATCATTCTGCACAGCCAGGATGGTGGCGACAGACTCAATCACACCGGCGCCGCCAAGCAAATGGCCTGTCATCGATTTCGTTGAGTTGATAGAGATTTTGTACGCATGATCACCAAAAAGTTTAACAATGGCTTTTGGTTCGGCGATATCGCCCTGCGGAGTAGAGGTACCGTGGGTATTCACGTGAATAATGTCTTCCGGTTGCATTCCTGCATCGGCAAGTGCACGTTTCATACTCAGGAATGCACCAAAACCTTCAGGATGTGGCGAGGTCATGTGATGTGCATCGGCTGATAATCCGCCACCTACAATCTCAGCATAAATTTTAGCGCCACGCTGGAGCGCATGTTCCATCTCTTCAAGCACGATGCCGCCGCCGCCTTCACCGATGACAAAACCATCACGGTCATTGTCGAACGGACGTGAAGCAGTTTTTGGATCGTCGTTGCGTGTTGAAAGGGCATGCATGGCATTGAAACCACCAACACCGGCCTGTGTGACCGCAGCTTCAGAACCACCTGCAATAAACGCCACGGCCTTTCCCAGACGGATGTAATTGAATGCATCCACCAATGAATTGGCTGAGGAGGCGCAGGCAGAGACTGTCGCGAAATTTGGCCCACGGAACCCATATTTAATCGAGATATGACCGGCAGTGATGTCGGCGATCATCTTGGGGATGAAAAACGGATTAAACCTTGGGGTGCCGTCGCCTGTTGCAAAGGCAGTTATCTCTTCAGAGAAGGTAATCAATCCTCCGATGCCTGACGACCAGATCACACCCACCTCATCGAGGTCGGTGTTCTCACTGCTCAGTCCCGAATCGGTAACTGCCTCATCAGCAGCAATCAATCCGAACTGGGCATAAAGGTCATACTTTCTGACATCTTTGCGATCGAAATAGTCTTTCGAATCGTAATTTTTTACCTCACAGGCAAAGCGTGTCTTGAATTTGGAAGTGTCAAAGCGGGTAATATCAGCAGCGCCATTAACACCTTTGACAAGAGAATCCCAATAGGCCGGAACAGTATTGCCAATAGGGGTGATAGCACCCAAACCTGTGATTACTACTCGTTTTAGCTCCATAAAAAATGTTTTTTTTAAGCTTTGTTTTCCTCAATGTACTTGATGGCATCACCAACGGTGCCGATTTTTTCAGCCTGATCGTCGGGAATAGCGATATTAAATTCCTTTTCGAACTCCATGATTAATTCAACGGTATCGAGCGAGTCGGCACCCAAATCATTAGTGAAGCTGGCTTCATTGGTAACTTCAGCTGGCTCAACGCCCAACTTCTCAACGATGATAGATACGATTTTGTCTTTAATCTCTGACATAACTTTATTAGTTTTTAGTTAAACGAGATTGCAAAGTAATGCATTAATTAAAAAAAAAACAAAAAAATTCTTTATAAATTTGATTTTCAACATCTATAACGATTGTAATGGGCTTGTTGCCGCCTACTTTATTGTTTTCGGGACTGTAATATCAGGCAGTGTGACCTGTTTTTAATAAAATGATGCGTGGGAAGTTTGAAGTTGGAAGTGGGGAGTTGGAAGACTGAAGTAACACCCGGACACTGAGCCCTTCGACAAAAGCTCAGGGGCCACCTGTCGAAGTGGCCAATTATCAGAGGTTTTTCTTTAAACCCCCGGATCACCTTTTACTATTGAATGATTGATTTTTACCTCAGAGTTAAACTGAGGAAATCACAGAGCTACACAGAGTTAGTTCAAAATGGAAAATGCAAAGTGAAAATGCAAGGGGTGGGAAGTTGGAACGATCGATAGCCGATAGAACACGGATGACACGGATGCAACAGATTTACACGGATCTGTTTATCTGTTTATCTGTGCAAATCCGCTCAATCCGTGTCATCTGTGTGCTATTAACCCCTTAAAACACCTCCA
>CAJBPB010000059.1 GCA_903957365.1 uncultured Bacteroidota bacterium | reverse complement strand
TCTGTTTTTGCAGGTATTTGTGGCCGATATGCTGAAACAATTTTCAATCGTGGTAATAACATCAACACTTACCAGCTTATTGGTTGGGTTTACCCTGGTGCCATGGCTGGCTTCGCGAATCGGCAAAAAGGAAGATTTACAACCGACCAACTTCATGAACCGTTTTTTGCTTTGGTTTGAAAAGCAATTAACAACCTTTATCGATTGGTACGGCCATCAATTGGAATGGGTTCTTAGCCACAAGCTCATTTTTACCGGAATTGTTGTCTTCCTATTGGTAATGACCGGTGTGATGATGAAACAAGGCATTATCGGAAAAGAAATGATGTCGACCGGCGACCAGGGAAAGTTTCGTTTGAACCTGGAATATGATAAAACAACCACCGTTCAGGAGAACAATATCAGAACTCAGCGGGTAGAAAACTTTATCCTTCAGCAACCTGAAGTAGCCACACTTTTCAGCAACGTTGCCGGGCCAAGTACTGGTATCGGAAGTTTGGGGGTTGGCTCGGCCAATTTATCAGAATTTACCATTCAGCTAAAGCCTGAAAAGGAAAGGGGCATCAAAACTGAGCCGTTTATGAAATCGCTTCGCGAAGAGCTGAAAAAAGAGTTTTCAGGTGTTAACTTTTCAATGGCAGTTTTAGGACTCTTACCCAAACAGGCACCTATCAAAATAACTTTGAGTGGTAGCGACCTTGAATTGGTGATGAAAACCGGGGATAAACTGAAAGCGGCTATTGAAAAAATACCGGGCGCCGATAATGTCCAGTTATCAGTTGAAGAAGGTAGCCCTGAATTCAAGGTGATCCCCGACAAAGATAAGATGCAGCGGTTGGGATTAACAACTGCTTATGTCGGGTTAAATTTAAGGACTGCCTTCACCGGAAACGATGATGCCACGTTAACCGAAAATGGAACAGAATATCCGGTAAGGATATGGCTGGATGATTTTGACCGGAAAAACTTTGAAGATGTGCAGCGTCTTTCCATTGTAAACTTAATGAACATCCCCATTGAAGTGTCTCAATTTGCTGAAGTAAAACAGGATAATTCGCCTTCGTTGCTCGAAAGGCTGGACCGTCAACCTTCGGTAACCATTACTTCCGAATCGTTTGGCAGGCCATCGGGTACACTTGCTGATGAAGCAATTGCCTTTCTGAAAACGCAGCCATTGCCTGAAGGGGTAAAATTAACCTGGGGGGCTGATATCAAAACGCAGGATGAAAGTTTCGGAGCTTTGGGTTCGGTTCTTTTAATCTCATTTATACTGATTTATCTGATCATGGTAGCCCTTTATGATAGTTACATTTATCCTTTCGTAGCTTTATTTGCCATACCGATGGCTGCCATTGGCGCCTTCCTTGCCTTAAACTTATCTCTAAACCACCTGACTTTATTTGCACAGTTGGGATTAATCATGCTCATGGGGCTGGTCACAAAAAATGCGATCCTGATTGTGGATTTTACCAACCAGCTAAAAGCGCAGGGCAAACATTATAAAGAAGCATTGATCATTGCAGGCAAAGAACGTATGCGCCCCATTTTAATGACCACGCTTGCAATGGCCATCGGAATGTTGCCCATTGCATTGGCACAAGGTACAGCCAGCGAGTGGAAAAACGGCCTGGCATGGGTGATCATCGGAGGTTTACTTTCGTCAATGATTCTGACAGTTTATTTAGTCCCGATGGTTTACTATGTTGTGGATCGGATTAAAGAGAAAATCGCAAATAGGAAGGGAGCAATCAAATGAAGGGAGCAATCAAAATCCTTCTTTCATTTTTGACAATTCTAATGCTTTCTTCATTCAGTAATCAAAAGCAGGAAACCTGCTCATTAACAATTGATGTGAGCGGATTGCGAAATTCAAAAGGTACTGTACAATTCGCCTTATACAACAGAGAAGATGCATTCCCCGATGAGCATTACAAAAAGTATTTCAAAAAGCTTACCGGGAAAATAGTTAACGGGACCTCGACTATAACATTCAAAAACCTTCCGGAAGGAAAATATGCTGTGAATATTTTGCACGATGAAAACAATGATGGCAAAATTAAGAAAGGGATCATCTTGCCAAAAGAGGGAATTGGGTTTTCCAATTATGAATCTATTGGTTTTTCGAACAGATCCTCATTTACAAAAGCGTCATTTATTGTACAGAAAGACAAAAGGATAAAGGTTAATTTGATATACCTGTAAGATGAAACGATGCTCAATAATTATATGGATTTCTATATTTCTTGTCCTTTCAGTCAAAGGGCAGGGAAGAGATTCAATACCCCCGATTGGGCTTCCAATAATATCTCAGGTAAACCAGGGAAACAGCTATATCACTTTTCCTACTGATATTGGTAATATTGAACCACTTTGGTTTGAGGCCAATTTAATTCCTAATTTTTATATAAGGGAAAGTAAAAATTCGCGTTTTATTGGAGTATTGACACCACAGATTATCATCCGGATGTATCAGCAGGAATCTTTCCCTGTCCGCACCCCGAGTTATATGCCGCAAATTACAGTTTATTATTTATTTAACGGAAAATGTAACACCGAAGAAATA
>CAJBPB010000058.1 GCA_903957365.1 uncultured Bacteroidota bacterium | reverse complement strand
ATTAACAAATATCGAAGTTATTGACAAAAAAGAAAAAAGTAGCAAAAAAGAAAAAAGTCAACAAACAACAAAAGAGTTTAATAGTTATTGAAAAAAGTCAACCTATTTCAGTCAACAACACCATTACAAGATCAAACTATGAACTTGACATCAGCCGGCTCGCTCCGGGAAATTTCCTGATCAGACTGGGTTCGGGAACTGAAGCTGGCTGCGCTCATTTTATTAAAAAGTAGGTGTTGTCACTGCTTCTTTTGAAAAAACTGTTCAATTGAAGAACCCAGAATTCCATTATCAACATTCAATACAATGACGGCATCCTCAATATCTGTAACATCAAATTTCTGCCATCGAAGCCGGGGTTCAGCTGGTTATCAAAGATCAGCTTACTGTGTCAGCAGTGGGTTTGTACCTCGATGGGATTTACGGCAACGTGAGGGTTGGGTGGTTGTTTCAATAACCGCATTATCCGCAATCGGAAAATATATTCCTTTGATGCTGTTTCAAAGTTACAAATGTCATGCCACCATTATATTATCATAATAATTCGTTTTTATTATTCTTTATTTAACTGAAATATAATTTTTTGTAAATCATTTGTTATGTAAATAAACATTTTTTAATAATTATTGAAAATATCGTAATTTGCATACGATAAAAATATCCGATAATTCATAGAAATTGAACAAAATCATTCATGAAAGTTATCTATTATTTTAAACAAAGAATTAAAACGAGAATCATGAAAAAATCTTTACTGTTGTCTTTCATCCTTTTGTGCACCATAAGTTTGTTTGCACAAACAAAGATTTGGGGAGTATGTGGAGTAAGCGGGCCAAGCCTTGGTGGTGGCACCCTGTTTCGATGTGACGCAGATGGCAGCAATCCTGTTGTCATGTATGAGTTCGATCTTGCAAGTGGCTCCATGCCATGGAGTCCGCCAATAAGGGCTAACGATGGTAATTTTTATGGCACAACATACGATGGGGGGCAAAACAACATGGGGGTTCTATACCGTTTTGATCCGGTCAACAATGTTTACACCAAACTTAAAGATATGGACGGGGCCAATTCAGGATCCTATCCTGTCGCCAGTCTTATTCAGGCTTCCAACGGCAAGCTTTATGGAACCACATCAGAAGGGGGACTCGACGATTCTGGTATAATATTCGAGTTTGATCCTGTGAGTGGGATATTCAAGAAGAAAAAGGATTTTTATTATTCCATAACCGGAGGTTGTCCATACGGTAAATTATTTCAGGCCAACAACGGTAAATTATATCAATTACTCATTGGAGGTCCTACCAATACCGATAAGGGAACGCTGGTTGAATACGACCTTATCCAGGAAACCCTGATCAGAAAAATCACATTCAATGGCACCAATGGGGCATATCCGTATGGAAGCCTCGTTCAGCTTGCCAGCGGCAAACTGTATGGCACAACCAATCAGGGAGGGGCAACCTGGTGCGGGGTTATCTTTGATTATGACATAACCACCGAAGGATTCTCTGTGCTCTATACTTTCGATGGACCCAATCATGGCAGAGCGCCAACCTCCAATTTAAACATCGGTTTTGACGGAAATTTATACGGCATGACTGAGCTTGGAGGATTGAACGACAAAGGGGTCCTTTTTCGATTCAACCCCAACTCGAACCTGGTTGTAAATCTTATGGATTTCGATGGCGCTAATCTGGGTGCAAGGCCACTGGGGGATCTGATGACAGCCTCCAATAATAAAATGTACGGATTTACCAGTGATGGCGGCACCCAAAATCATGGTGTACTCTTTGAATTTGATCCAGTTTCAAATGTGTTTGCTAAGAAAGTAGATTTCGTTGATTCACTGGGCACCTTTCCTATGTATGGTGCATTATTTGAAGCTCCATTCACTGTGGGGGTCAACAAATCCCCTTTAGATATTACCTTCAACATCTATCCAAATCCTGCAACAAATAAGGTTATTGTCACCTTGCCTAAAACAATGACCGGAATTTCCGCAATCATCCTTACTGATATTTCGGGCAAAAGAGTATTATTCCAGGAGTATGACATTCCTGCTTCACATCCGGTGGTGGAGATCGATGTCAGTACTCTGTCAAAAGGAATGTATGGATTAATCATAACGAATGATGACAGAAGTTTGAAAAAGAAATTGGTGATTCAGTAGCATGGTGGACAAGCCGGTGCATCTGACCACCTTGCGCCGATTTTAACCTGCCACGCTAAATATCTGATAATAAAACATCTAAGCTGGTCCATTACGTCAGGCCTGGGATGATTTACTCTACAGGCTTCTCCACCTTACAATTTTTCACTTGTTTGAATATCATTTTTTTCAATTTCACCCAGAAAAATATTTATCACCGGTTTTTGTTCATAAATCATACCACGCTTGCATCCCATGACCATGAATGCCCATTACTTTTATCGTTGCAATCAAGGCATTGGTATCATGAAGAACATACGACATATAACGAAAGGTGATGCGGTGGATAACCGGATGGATATGTCAAACCATCAGGATAATGTTCCTAAGTCAAAACTGTCATCCGGTTCTGTGGTAGATAAATTCCCCATACTCCTTGACGATGGGAAAACGGTAGTTTTTATAGCCGATAAAAGCCGTGAGAAAGAGATCAGGTTACGGTACGCCCTGCGAAAGTGAAAATACGGTTTTCTTAGCCGGGCATCGATAACGGTTAAACAGCTTGCCTCCATTGCCAGTTCTTAGGCAGGCCTTTCTCTCTCAATTCCTTCACCAAATTTTCTGCCATCGAAGCCTTGGCCCAATTGGTCATCAAAGATCAGCTTACTGTGTCAGCAGGAGGTTTGTAACTCAATGGGTTTTACGGACATGTAAGATTGGGTTGGTTGTTTTAGTAAATTCTATTTTGTGTGATCTTAGTGGAAAAGCCATAAACATTGACCACTCATGGAGTGAGTAACCTTCCAATCACAGAGCATTGGTTTATAACAGGTTACGGTGACAAAACAAAATCGGCGCAACATGGTAAAGTCTCAGTTTTTTCTAACCGAGGTGTGAGGCAGATAAAATAATGAATAGTTATTCGTGTTTGATAAATAAAGTAAGATTATCCTTAAAATCTTTAATAAAGGAATAAAACTCCAATTCTTGTTTCGGAAATTTAAAAGTTTTTATCATCCTAGGTCCAACTATAAATTCCTGAGAACTATTCATTTTTTGAAGAATTGTTAATGCAGGGTTTTCATTATTTAAAGTTCTTTTTTCGGAATTTTCAAAAACCCGATCAAAAAACTGAAAAGAATATTCTTCCATTGTAACAACAATATCTATGTTAAACTCAGCATTATCTTGCTTTAAAGGTCCTAAAACAACAGTGTCCCCACCATATGGCAAAATTTTTTCGAATGGTACAGGATTATTTTTAAACGTATCAATTATTCTTATCAACCTATAATTAACAAGTTCATCGAACATATTCTTCAACGATAGTGCAGTTGAAAAATTTTCATCTTCGATCATTTTAGAATAAAATTTCTCCATAATCGGTTTATTCATGGCTTTTCCTCCTAATTGTTGAATTAATTTTTTATACTGTCGGATAATAAATAAAGCATCAACGCTATTGGTTAACATTTCACATTTCTGTAACCAACCGGTTACTAAATCTATTTCTGTATTATTAAATGCAGATACTACTATAAGTCTGCTATTTACATCTATCATTTCTTGCTCAGACCAGCCATTAGTATCAGGTTTCTTCTCGCCATTCAATAAAAGATATATAGAAATGGTCCCTGTCTGCTGGACAGTATTAAAAAGAACTTAAGGATATTATTGTTGTTTTAACCAGTACATGTGCGTAAGCACATGTGTTTTTTTTCTTTTTGGTTCTTTTTCTTTTGTTAGCAACTTGTTAATTCGTT
>CAJBPB010000057.1 GCA_903957365.1 uncultured Bacteroidota bacterium | reverse complement strand
TTAGACAGCAAATCCGATAAAAACCATCATTCTGTTGGTATTTCAGAACCTTTTTACTTTACTTTTGTAATTGAATTTCTTATTAAATTTAACTTCAATCAGTTATATGAATAGAATTGAAAATTTCATTTCAAATATATCGGTAGGATTATTCCTTTCAGTATTTTTTTTTATTCACCAAACGGTCGCTGCACAGGTAATTGTGACACCAGCCGGCAATTCATCTATAAATGCTGAATCATCGGGATTTTACTATTCTTTACCAAGGAATATCATTAAGGTGGATTTTATTATCGAAAAAAATAAATGTGTTAAAGGTCCCTACAGTGAATATGCCCCGAAAATATTGGGAATTGATGATGTCATCATTAAAGATGAAACGAAATTCACTTTGATTGATGTAATAGTATCGACAACGATTGAACCTGATCCGGAAGCGACTTTTTTTGTCGAATTTGATGAAAAGGCATCCAAAGAGGAGAAGAGTTTGATTTTCAATTTGCAGGAAGATGGTATAATACTCGGTGCAAATGATGTTGATAACAGAGGAATACAAAAATCTGTATCAATAAGTAAAACACTGGTAAATGACAGCGAAAAGAATGTGTTTCAATATTATGCGGAAAGTAATCTGTATCAGCGTGTTGATACCATTGTGAGGAAAATAACTATTGATACAACAACAATCAGAAGAAATATTCTACAATCTTCATGGGTTGATCGCAGTCCCGAACAAAAGGCAAGGGCAGCTGCTGATTATATTCAAAAAATTCGTGACAGTCGTTTTAATCTAATAAGTGGTTATCAAGAAGTTAACTATGGTAATAGTATCTTGTTTATGGATGAGAAACTTAAAATTATGGAAGATGAATATGTTGATCTATTTGTAGGAAAAGAGATTAAAACCTTGAAGGAGCAGAGTGTGGAATTTCTACCTTCTAAAGAAAATATTGGGATTCAATTGCTGGCACGTTTTAGTGAAACAGGTGGTTTGTCAGCACTGGATTCTAAATCAGAACCAATTCAGATCGAAATTTCACCAGTCGGTAACACAACCGCGATGAAAAGTGAAAACAAAAATTCAGGAAAGGATAAAATTATAAATAATCTTTACTATCGTACTCCTGAATATGTAAAGGTAAAAGTATTGTACAAAGGAAGTGTCATCGCAGAGAAAAAACTGTTAATAAGTCAGTTAGGCTCACTATCTAAAGCTCCGATAAGCAAAACCCGATTGATGTTTGATGCGAATACAGGAATGGTTACAACAATTAAACGTGATTGATTTTATTGAATTGCTTCCTTTATACGAACCAGTTTTTCAAGTAATGGTTCCAATAAGTCCAGTCTAAGCATATTGGCTCCATCAGAAAGCGCTATAGCAGGATTAGGGTGTGTTTCAAGAAATATACCATCGGCACCACTTGCGATAGCAGCTTTTGCAATCAAACCAATCAATTCTGGTTTACCTCCTGTAACTCCGGATTCCTGATTTGGTTGTTGAAGTGAATGGGTGATATCCATAATGACAGGAACGCCTATTTCGCGCATGTCAGCAATGTTTCTAAAATCAACAACCATGTCTTTATAACCAAACATATTTCCACGTTCAGTTAGCATAACATGTTCATTTCCAGACTGTTTTACTTTATCGACAGCAAACTTCATCGCTTTACCGGAAAGAAATTGTCCCTTCTTGATATTAACAATTTTACCTGTTTTGGCAGCTGCCACAAGCAATTCAGTTTGTCGGCAAAGAAAAGCAGGAATTTGTAAAATATCCACATAGGCCGCGGCTAAAAATGCTTCTTCTACTGCATGAATATCTGTTACTACAGGTATATTGTATTGTTGACCTACAGCCTTCAGAATTTTCAAGGCTTTTTCATCCCCAATCCCAGAAAAAGAATCCAGACGCGAACGATTTGCTTTTTTGTATGAACCTTTGAAAATCAATGGGAGGTCAAATTTCAGCGACAAACTAACCAGTTTCTCTGCTATTTCGAATGGATTCTGGTCATTCTCAATGACACAGGGACCTGCCATTAAAAAGAATCTGTCAGGTCTGGTATTCCATATTTTATTTACAATCAATTCATTCATAATATGATTATTATAGATTTTATCAAAAGTATAACTTTAATGAATATCAGCAATCTTTTCAAGTGTATCTGATGGTATAACTCCAAATATATTATTGTCCAAAGAAATGTTGACCATTGCCTGGGCGACATTTCTGGCACGAATCGCGCGATATTTTCTCATTCTTCCAATCAAAAGAAATCCAAATGTTCGTAGTGCGATTTCTCCGAATCGCTCTCCAAAACGAAATTCAACTCTTTTACCCAATAAAAGGCTGGGTTGAATAAAAATCTTACGGGGAATATTTTGATTCTCAACAAATTGCTGCATCTTTCCTTTGGTTTTAAGATAGAAATTTGAAGAATTAGAGTTTGCTCCCAAACTGGAAATAACCACAAATGTATCAAAATGATTCTGCGCAGCTATCTGAGCCAATCTGACCGGAATTTCATAATCAATGTGCTGGAAATTCTGTTTTGAACCTGCTTTTTTAATTGTTGTACCTATACAACAAAACATAATGTTACCACTGAATAGGTCAGAATAATCATTAAGACTATCAAAATTAATTTCAAACTGCAGTAGTCTGGGATGTATGATGTTTAACTTCTTTCTTGAAAAGCTTCTGATCTCTTCAAATAAATCATTTTTAAGTAACAATTCAAGTAAGTGACTTCCAACCAAACCTGATGCACCAACAATTACAGCTCTATTTTTCATTGATTCTTTTTCTTTGGCGAATTACGAAATAAACACCTGCAAATATAAATACAGCCGCTACAATTTGCTGATAATGAAGGTGCTCTTTTCCGTAAAATACAGCAACTAGGGTTGCGATCGCTGGCTGAGAATAAATAAATGCACTATTAGCAAAAGCACTCATCCTTGTTAAAGAATAATTATTCAGGAAATAGGCCATTATGGTCGCAAAAATGATTACGTAAAGTATTGAAATCCATATATTAAAAGGAATTATTGACCAATCAGACTTTATCGCCTCAGGAAGTGTAACAGGTAAAACAACGACAAAACCAAACAAGAATATCCATTTCATGATAGTAATTGGATGGTACCTGGCTGTCAATGGTTTTATCAGAACTAAAAATAATGCGTATGAAGTCACATTAACGAGTATAAAAATATTTCCAAGAAAAGCTTTTCCAGATAAGTCGATGGTTCCATAACCTAGTATCAGATAAACAGCACCAAAAGTTCCAAGTGCAATACCGATAAGTTTACTTATAGTTATAGGAATATGATGTAAAATTCTTGAAAACCCAAGTACAGCAATCGGGATACCTACCATCAGAATACTTGCATTGATAGAGGTAGTCAGATTTAGACCTTCAAAAAACATTATCTGATTCAGTGAAATACCGAAGACTGAGGCAATAAAAAAAGAGATCAAATCTCTTCGCCCGACCTTTTCACTTTTCAAGAACAACGAGACTATCCAAAAAACAAAAGTTGCAATGAATACTCTTAAAAAGATAATTGCCCTTGGATGCAGAAAGTCAGGCATAATACCCTTGGCTATCACATAGTTTAATCCATATATGATATTGGCTCCTGTTACAGCAAGCAGGGCAGGGGCTCTGTTTTTCAATCAGAAATCAATTAAAAAGGTAAATCACCAGCTGAATCCTGAGATGCATAATCGTCAAGAGGTGATGATTGAACTGAAGGTTGACTAGACGGAGCAGAACTCATTCCTGATTTTTCGAATTTCCATACACGAACATCCGTGTACCAACGTCCGTTAAACTCTCTGGATTCAAGGTTCACTGATGCTTTGATCTTTTCTCCAACCAGAAATGCTTTCGCCTCAGCAGCTTTATCACCCCAACAGGATAGACATATTTTCTTTGGAAATTGATCATCTGTTTCAATAATCAGGTCCTGACGAATCCAGGCTCCGTTTTTTCCTTCACCACTTTGCATTTGCCCAAGCATATTCACTTTTCCTGATACTTCGATGTTTGACATGATGTTTATGTTATTTGGTTTCTATTAGATGTATTGTTTACAAAATTAGAAATAATACGATTGCAATTCGTTATCTCTAAACAAAACAGTAATAAAACTGTTATTAATTAAAAGTAATAAATGAAACACATTGTAAGTTTCACGAATGAATAACAATTACGAAGTAAATAAGGACTGAATAAAAAAAATAATGAAAACGATTACACTTATCCTATTAACTAATTTATTAACAGCTAATTATATTATGAGTCAAGCTACGAATGAAGAAAAAATAACCTTAGGATCTGGATGCTTCTGGTGTACGGAGGCGATATTTCAACGGCTTAACGGTGTTACCAAAGTCGAGTCAGGTTACTGTGGAGGGGAGGTCGCAAACCCTACATATGATGAAGTTTGTTCTGGAACATCCGGGCATGCTGAGGTTGTGCAGGTAACATACAATTCAGATAAAATAAGTCTGTATGATATTTTGGAAGTTTTTTTTAAAACGCATGATCCAACGACTTTGAACCGGCAGGGAGCTGATATTGGAACACAATACAGATCTGTGATTTTTTATCATTCCGGGGAGCAACGAAAAACAGCAATATCGTTGATTACAGCTTTGAACAATGAAAAGATATGGACAAATCCGATTGTCACAAAAGTGGAACAGTTTGATAAGTTCTACGCCGCTGAATCATATCATCAGAATTATTTTAATGAAAATAAAAACCAGGGATATTGTCGTTTTGTGATTGTTCCCAAACTTGAAAAGTTTGAGAAAGTATTTTCGGATAAGGTCAAGAAATAAGAATGCTAAAACACAGAATATCAATAAAATAAACTAATTTAGTTTTAAGAAGCCCATTTTTTTAAATATGCAGCAAGGTGAAGAATCTTTCTTTAAATAATTTTAAAAAGAAACGTTAATGAAACAAATTACATTTTTACTGATATTTCTTTTTTTCACAAATTTTGGCATTTGTCAACAAAAGGAAGGAAATAACAAAAAAGAATTGACGCAAATATTGACAGATTTCATGGGTTATTTGGTTAAAAAGGATAGTGTTAAATTTTATGCACTTTTTCATGAAGACCCAATAATTTGGGTTGGAGTTATAAAAGAAAAATCACACCAAGAAGATTTAAAAAAAGATCAGAACGAGAAAAACTATTTTTCAAGCACATACCGTCAATTTTATCGTAGTATTTCCAACCTTGGAGCTAACGAAGAAAAATTTTATAATATTGACATCAAGGAAGATGGAAGTATTGCTTCGGTTACATTTGATTATAGTTTTTGTGAAAATAAGAAAAAAATTAATTGGGGACAAGAGAGCTGGGGCCTTATAAAAATTAATGGTCAATGGAAAATAGTAAGTGTTATTTTCTCACTTGAATTCGAAAATATTAATTCAGAGCCAAAAAGATTGAAACAAAAGTGAGAATTGAATTAATAACAATTTATGATCTGTATATAACCAAAGTGGTTGGTGTTTTAAATTTATACATTTTGTAAAATGAAAGGATAGTGTAACTCTTAAAGCTGCCAAATTATCTGGTAATCAATAAATCTACTTTCATTTTTATTTTGTAATCGTTTGTATATCAGTGTAAATAATATATATAAAAGTCAGATAATTTATATTGTGTCAATAGTGAACTAATTCTAAATAACTGATATATAATATCTTACAAACAAGGGTAGATGCCGTTTTGTCAGGTTTTGTGTTACATTGATTTTTTTCAGTTACAGAATAATTCCGCTTCTCATAAGGGACCAGCCTATTTTATGTGTTACAAATTTCTTTTGTAGTTTTTTTGTCATCTGATTCTTTACAGGTTAATTTTTCTTGCTGCCTTCTTTTTTCGATCATCCAATAATACCTGCTGGTTCATCTTTATCTCTTTGAGCATTTCAGTATGTTCTCTCGTCACATTATCCCACTGCTTTCTTTCAGCTTCCCAAATATTAATTATCCTTTCTATCATTCTATCTTTTGGAGTGTTCGTTACAATATTGTCAATAACAGTCAAATCATCCCAGTTGACAAACATCGGCCCTTCTCCTCTCATCAACCAGTTTAAATTCAGTTTTTCGATATTATCGGACAATTGAAAATAAAAGTCCAATCCTGGTTTTAGTCCACCAACAACCGCATTTATACGCTGTCTTGATACTTTTAGTGCTCTAGCTGCATTTGATTGATTTCCATAAACTGTCTTAACTAACAGAGAGATACGTTCATTAACTTCCATAGCAATATTATTTTTCGTTTTAGTTGACGAAATAGTCAAATTTTAGATTACATTTACATAAATATGTTACACAACTGTAACACAAATGTAACACATTATTTTAATAATGTAAATTAAATGAAAAATAAAAATAAATATTAACATTATGGCTGTTCCTAAAATTTCAGACAATTTCTCAGTTTACATCACCTTCAGGGTTTCAAAGTCTCAAAAAAGAAGTGCATCCAGACGTGCAAGACTAAATGGGTTCAAAAGTATCTCACATTATTTAAGAAATGTTATTGACAATGGCACCGATCAGAAAACTCAGTCCATTTAACCTTCTTAGAAAAGAAATTTAAATATTATCCGATGTTTCTTTTATCAAATCACCTCATTTCATATGAATTAATATTCATCACAGTTTAATCTGTCAATATCTGTTTTCTATGGACAAGCATATTAAAAGGAGATATAACCTTTCCTATAAAGCGAAGAAGAATGGTATATCAGTCAATGGATTTAACCATACCATTACTATACGCTTTACCGAAATCCCCAAACTCGTCAAGGTTAAAGAAGCCATATCACTTATTACCGAATATGAATTCTCAGTCATCGAAAACAGACAGCTTTTAATAAACTTTAAAAATGGTGACTGTTTGTAAAACCCCAACAGGCTATACTGTTAACGCAAGGCCTGTAACGCTAATTGAAAATCAGATTGTTCAGCTAAGCGAACTTTCAATGGAAGAATTAATTGCTTTAAGAGCATTTCTTAAAGCACTGTCTGACGGAATTAAAATTCAACAATCATGTGTGACTGTAAAATAAGCGAAGCCAAAAGACTTCGTTCCATACGCGCATACCAATCGTATCTGAACGCGCTCAGATACGCTCACGAGAGTTCATTTATTCAGGATGATTCTGACATTGGTCCGGATTCACAGAATATTCAGTTGTCAGTTCACATTGAAATTGAAATTGTGGAAGATGTTATCAATCAACTAAAAGGTAAACATTATAAAGACATTTTCTGATGGTTACATCCACTATTACTGAAGATGAAATTGAAGTGTATAACCTTCTTCTAAGAACGGAAATCTCTAAATCATTTGGGATTACTGAATTCTGCAGAATTCATAAAGTGCCTTTCTCCGTGGCACTGCGATTATACTCTTATCAACTTAAATTCAGAACAACATATGCATATGAACCTATATGCCCCACCTGTCATGAAATTAAAGTACTTCCAGCTGATTCTAAGATTTGCCGGGATATATTCCATTACTTCTAATCCTGTTTTACCATGATTCCAGCATACGTTTTTGAACAGATTCATGCTGCTCCTATTGAAAATATTATAGGCAGGGTGATTATATTAGAGAGTAAAGGTGATAACCTGGTTGGTCCGTGCCCCTGGCATAAAGATGACTCACCGAGCTTCACGGTTAACCCGGCCAGGAATATATTTAAATGCTTTAGTTGTAATGTGGCTGGTGATTCAATAAAATTCATTCAGGAATTTAAAGGGCTTGAATACTATGAGGCCGTTCGTGAAGTAGCCGGTATTCTTGAAATACAGATTATTGAAGAAAAGCTTACTCCCCAGATGATTGAGCATAATAAAAGTCTGGACCTGCTTCGAAATCTCAATGCCTTCGCCATGGAACATTTCATGGATAGTCTGTTGCATAATCCTGAGGCTTCTGCCTATATCAATAGCCGGATTTCAGAGGAAAGTATCAGAACCTTTAAGATTGGTTACGCTCCCAGGGCCTCGAAGTCACTCTTTATAAAAGCAATAGAGAAAGGCTTTACTGAGGAAAATATTCTATCAGCTGGCCTGATTACCAGAAATAAGAAAACGGAATCAATTTATGATTTCTTTCAGGATAGAATTATTTTCCCTATTACTTCCGTTACTGGTGCAATCATCGGATTCTCTGGCAGGATTCTTCCTTCTGATAATGGGAATCAGAAAATGTCAAAGTATATAAATACTTGTGAAACATTACTTTACTCAAAAAGAGAATCAGTTTATGGTATGAAAGAGTCCCTTCGTGGATTCAAGAAATATGGTTACTCTATCCTGGTTGAAGGTCCTACTGATGTCATTACCATGCATCAGCTTGGATTTAATAATACCGTCGCCTGTCTGGGCACTTCTATCAATGAATCTCAATTAAAACTTATTCAGAAAAGGACTGAAAGAATTTTACTGATCCTTGATGGTGATCAGGCTGGTGTTGCTGCCACGATCCGTGCTGCTAAAATAGCTGCATCAATGGGGATGTTTGTTGAAATAGCAATATTGCCTCCTGACAAGGATCCTGCAACCATGTGGCAGAATGCTGATGATGCCAAAGTTTGGATTAAAGACCACAGAAAGGATTTTATATTGTTCTATTCTCTGGACCTTATCAAAGAGGCCGCCAATGATCCTTACCTTAAGAATGAGGCAATCAAAGAGTTAAGCTCTTTGATTGCCAACTATTCTAAAGATATGCAGATTCAGTTTGTGGATAACATATCCGATGCAAAGAGGCTTAAACCTAAACTTTTCTGGGATAGGTTACGTCAGCTGGACGGGGAAAGTCTCTCCAGGGCAGATATTGAGCTGGAGGAAAAACTTCCTCCCGGGGTGGATGCCCAGGATTTTATCAAGTACAACTTCTTTGAATTTAAGAATGAATATCACTTTGGAACCAAGTCTAACAGGGAAAAGGTATCCAATTTTATTTTGATTCCTGTCTTTCATGTGGATAGCATCTATGAATCCAAACGCATTTATGAACTTATTAATTGCTATGGTTTTAAGGTGGTTGTGAATCTTGATATGCAGGAAATGACCAGCCTTCAGTCTTTTCAGCGTAATGTGGAAGGAAAAGGTAACTTCCTTTTCCAGGGTACTTCTTTACAATTTAATAAACTTAAAGTGAAACTATACGAAAATACAAGAACCTGTACCGAAATTACAGTACTGGGTTGGCAAAAAGAAGGCTTTTGGGCCTGGTCAAACGGAATTCATACTCCCGATGGTTTTGAACTGATTGATGAATACGGGCTTTGTCAGTTCAAGGGGAATAATTACTTTATTCCTGCCTTTTCTTCGATCTATATCGGTGATAAACAAGTGTATATCGATGAGCGTAAATTTACATTCAGGGATAGCAGCATTACGCTCTCTGATTGGATAAATCAGTTCGATCTGGTGTTTCCGGTTAACTCTAAACTGGGAATCGCTTTCTGGATCGCTTCTGTTTTCAGGGATCATATACTGCATATTTTCAAGAACTTCCCTATCCTTAATATGTTTGGGCCTAAGGGTGCGGGTAAATCACAGTTTGCACGCAGTCTTACCTGTCTGTTTGGTGAGAGTCAGATTCCTTATAATATACACAATGGTACAAAAGCTGGTCTGGCTGAACATCTTCAACAGTTCTCCAATGCTTTTGCATGGATCGATGAATATAAGAATGCGCTGGAATTTGATAAAATTGAAACACTGAAAAGTATCTATGATGCCATCGGCCGTTCACGTATGAATATGGAAAAAGGGAAGAAAAAGGAAACTACTGCAGTGAATAGTGCGGCACTTCTTTCCGGACAGGAAATGCCTACCGTTGATGTGGCTCTTTTTACCAGGGTGATATTCCTTCTTTTCAATAAGACGAGTTTTACTGATGAGGAAAGGTTTAATTATGATGCACTTAAGGTCATGGAAAAAGAAGGTCTCAGTCACTTTACCAATATGCTTTTGTGTCAGAGGGATTACTTTACTAAGAACTTCTATGATATCTATCAGGGATTAATGAAGGAATACAATGATTACTTTATTAAGTCCCCGGTGGAGGATCGTATTCTGAGATCTGTTGTTACCATCGTTGCTGCGTACAGAACTATTGCCAATGTGATGCCTGATTTTGAAGTGGGTTACGATGAATTGAAAACTATCTCTTTTGAAAATATCAGAACACAAAACAATCAGATTAACCAAAGTAATGAAGTTGGACAGTTCTGGAATTCTCTGGAATCTATGTTTGATGAAAATATTCTGATTGACAAATGGCATTTCAGGATTGATTACACTTCTGAAATTGAATTGCAGAATAAAAAGCTTAGTTACAATCCTCCTGTGTACATTTTGAAATTCAAGTACAATGCCATCTATAATCTGTATGCGCAGAATTCCAGAAAACAGGGTCTGAAACCACTTCCTTCTGATACCCTGAGATACTACCTTTCAAACCAGAGCAGCCACCTTGGTACACAGGTTTCCTGCAGCTTTACTGAGACAAAATACGATGCTGAAATGAAGGAAATAGCGACCAAAAGACAAGTTACAAGCGCTATCTGTTTTATTTACAATGAAATACCTGTTAATCTTTCAAGGTCACTCGACCTGTCGAAAAATAATATGAGTGTTCCGGATAATTCTGTTGTAAGTTCTATTATCAGTTCCGTTTCTCCAAAAACCAAAATCATCATTAAGCCTGAAAATAATCTTCCATTTTAATACTGTAATGACAATGTCTGAAAAAGAAATTATTGCTGATTTTGTGAAGGCTTGCTTTCTGGGATCCAATGAACTGGATTGTAATATTACGCCTGGCAGCAGGGTTCATGATCCTTTTCTGATTTTTAATGTGTGTGTTGAAGACAGGTTCGGCAATGAAAGGATTACCCGCAAACTTCATTATGATAAAACCACTGATTCCATTATGCTGATGTATTTTGGTGATTGGATTGTTACCAATGAAAGATTGTTTCTTCTTTCGATTATCTCAAATTTTATTCATCCTTTTTAGTCAATGGTCTCTTGTGGACAGCAGCTTATTCAATATATGCTGCTTTCATTGAACGTTTTGCTGAAAAGAAATTCTATGATTAATTCATCTGTTATTAATTAAATCAAACTATTATGAGTAACATCAGCGTTAAGGTTAACCTGGGAAACCTTAAATGTGTGGTTAAACCACTTACAGGGAAGTCCGGACTGGTTCAGGATTGTTTAATCATTCCTATTTCTGTCAACAATTTAGTCCGGGGAAAGGAGGGTATCTACCTTGACCTGATTGCTTTCAGATTGAAAGAAATGAAACCTGATTCGAAAGATACCCATTGTATCAGACAAAGATTCTCAAAGGATTATCTGGAATCTCTTACTGAGGTGCAGAAGTCTTCTTTACCCTTTTTAGGTTCATTGGTCGATTGGGATAAGACCAGCAGTATAAATATTTTCAATGATTTGGTTGCACCTGTTGTTCCTGATGGGCTTGCTGGTGATTTGCCTTTTTAAAAGGTGCTCCGCGTGATTTACCAACAATTTTGAAATATAGGGATGTAGAGTATCCTACATAGTCCTACAAGTCCTACATAATTGATTTTAAGTATTTTATATGTTATTATTAAGTAGTTTATTGTAGTATGATGTAGGAATACTGGTACCTGTTTTCTGTATGACGTAAGACTGTACTACCTGTTCTACATGAAATTGATTGTTTTTTTTAAATTATATTATTGTATGTTATTGATATTGAATAATTTAAGACTATGTAGGACGGGTAGGACATTGTAGGACAAGAGCGTATGTACTTTTTGAAAAATGATGATGGAAAAACTGATTGTTGAAATGACTTGTGAAGAGTCTGACCTGATTATTCTTTACTTTTTTAATTCTGAAAGCGAGTATTTTGATTTGACTCCTGAACAGGTTTTAAAGATCAAAATGGTCTGGAGAGAAATGAATGAGTTTGATCAGACTATCTTTTATTCATTTAATGATGACATGACTAAACTCAGAAAGACTAAGGTGACTGCATTTGAGAAGAAAGATGTTCCTGCTAAACTCTGGAAAAGGAAACTTGAGGCTGAAAAGCATCTTGCCAGTCGGGAAAGAGTGAGTGTTTATGGTATTAAATATTTGAGAAATAACCCGGTTCAGGAGATTAATTATGATTATAAAATTTAGAAAGTTAATTGGTGATGTCACATTGCCATCATACTTATGGCCTGATGATGCCGGTTTAGACTTAATCCCTGTGGCGATGATTAGAATAAACGGTGATCTGCATTGCTATTTTGGATTTGCTGTTGAAATTCCTGATGGATTTGCCGGGTTTATTTTCCCCTGGTCCTCCATTTTTAATTACAGTCTTTCTCATTGTGATGCAATGGGTGTGATTGTTGCCGGCTATAGGGGAGAGGTTAAGGCTGTTTTTAGATTCTCTCCTGCTAAGGATCTGTTTTATGCTCCGGGTGTGGCTGTTGCCCGGATGATCATCCTTCCTGTTTCTGATATACAGCCTGTAAGGGCT